>JALSTC010000372.1 GCA_026983935.1 Ardenticatenia bacterium | reverse complement strand
CTGCGCCTCACCCAACCGCTGCTCCAGCGTGAGTTCCACGCGCCCGTGATCGAGGATGGCCGTCAGCGTGGCAGGCGGCACGGTATTGACCGTGTGCGGCCCGATCAGGTTGTCTACATACAGCGTGTCGGGATAGGCGGGGTTCTTGGTGCTGGTGCTGGCCCACAGCGGACGCTGGACGCGCGCGCCCTGCGCCTCCAACCGCCCCCAGCGATCATCGCCAAAAATCTCCTTGAAGCGGGCGTAAACGACTTTGGAATTGGCAATGGCGATCCTGCCCTGCAGGTCACGGTTGCCTGCCGCTTCCAGCAGTTTATCCACCTTTACATCCATACGACTGACAAAGAACGAAGCCACCGAGGCAACCTTGCGCAGGTCACCACCGCCGGCTGCCAGCCGCTCCAGCCCGGCTATGTAAGCCGCCGTCACCGCGTCGTACTGCTGCAGCGAGAAGATCAGCGTCACATTCACATTGATCCCCTCACCGATGAGCTGCTCGATGGCAGGCAGCCCTTCCGCCGTGGCAGGGACCTTGATCATCACATTGGGGCGGCCCAGAACGCCAAACAGACGACGGGCTTCGCTGACCGTATTCTCGGTATCATGTGCCAGCTTTGGACTGACTTCCAGGCTGACGTAACCATCCAGCCCGTCCGTCCGATCGTAGATCGGGCGCAGCATATCCGCAGCACGCCCGATATCTTCCAGCACCAGCGACTCGTAAATCTCCGAAACGGAGCAGCCCTGCCCGATCAGCGCGTTCATCGCCGAGTCATAATCATCCGACCCGACAATCGCCTTCTGGAAAATGGTCGGATTTGAGGTGACACCGAGCACACCATCATCAAGCAGCTTTTGAAATTCACCGGAGTCCATCAGCCCCCGGCGAATGTTGTCATACCAGATAGATTGGCCCAGGCGGGCGATTTCATGAAGCTTTGTCATTGCATTTTTCTCCGGTTGTTCAACAGAAGCAAAAGATTACACAGTCCCACTGATAATGTTCAGTGACCAGTCGTAGGGTTCATACGCCAATTGTACAGCATTTTCCCGCGCCAGCAGCCATGCCTGTACTTCTTCCGGCACATAACGCGCCACAAAGTCCAGCACGCCCGCGTGTCCGCCAAAGTCGCCCGCATACCAACTGAAAATCCGGGAAAGGCACAGCCGCCCCTCATCCATATCGGCGGCAACGGCGGCAGCAATGAAGTTCTGCGTTGCCATGTCAAGCTGGGCGTCAATCCGCGCCGCATCGTAAAAGCCGACGGGCGGACATGAGAGGCTGGCACAGTTCAGCGCAAAATGGATGCGCACGTCTGGCGGATCAACCATCCACGACCGACGCACATCGGAAGGGCCGAAGTGCGGCCCCGGCACTGCCGGATGCCCGCGGTTGCCGCGCAAAATGCCATGTTCAATGTCATCGCAGCTTATGCGAAAACCGCCGACATCGTAGGCCGCCCGGCGGAAAAATGCCAGCAGCCCCAGCCGCCCTTCCGTCACGCTCTGCCGGATTCCAAATGCAATGACGGCATCGATCACCAGCGCGTTATAGAGGTTGATCCAGAAAGCAAGCCGCTCTTCTCGCGTGGACAGGCTGCCCGGATCGAAATCCCGCAGCAGCGCGGCACAGCGGCGATAATCCGCGTATGCCTCGCTACCGGACAGGCGAGCATAATCCACGTAAGCGCCATCCGGTGACAGCGCCGCTACCTTCAAGCCATTAACGGCCCGTTTGAGTTCTGCCGCGATCTGCCCACCGCTCACTGGCACAGCCGGGGATTCCACCAACCCGGCATTCAATACGGCATCACGCCGCACACCCAGCAAGCCGTTTACAAGGGCCTCGCGTCCATGAATAAGACTATCTTGCAGTGTCATCTCAACTCAATCCATACACCGGGATGGCAGCGCCATGAATGGCACGCGCCGCATCCGAAACCAGAAACAGGATCACATCCGCCAGCGCCTCCGGCTGCACCCAGCGGCTGTAATCAGCGTTGGGCATGGCCTCCCGGTTTGGCGGCGTGTCAATCGTACCGGGCAGCACACAGTTAGTGTTGATACCATACCGCTTGACCTCAGCAGCAATGCTCTCCGTCAAGCGCACCACGGCGGTCTTCGCGGCGCTGTACGCGCCCATGTTCTTCCTACCAGCAAGGGCAGCCCTGGCCCCGACATTCACGATTTTGCCGGAACCCTGCGCGATCATCTGCGGCACCACCGCCCGGCAGGTCAGGAAAACCGTGCGAGCATTCAGATTCATCAGGAAGTCCCAGGTTTCTACGGGCGTCTCATGCACCGGCGTCCCGGCGCGGTAGCCCCCCACCACATTGATCAGGCCGTCAATCCGTCCAAACTGCTGCAGCGTATGCTCGACCAGATGAGCAACGGCGTCCGGGTCGGTCAGGTCGGTTGCATGGGCAAAGTAGCACGCAGGCGACCCCACCATCTCCGGGAAGGTGCTCTCAAACCGCTTTTCGGCGGATCGATCGGCAAGTGACAGCCTCGCCCCCTGCTGCTGCAGCGTCTTTGCCACGACACGGCCCAGATTGCCCGTCGCACCGGTTACCAGAAAGACCTTATCCGCTAAATCAGACATTCCTCACTCCCCTGTGAAACAGCATGGCGATTGAAGAAGGGCACGTGTGACCGTGCCCCTGCTTCGTTGTCGTGTGTCCATGCTGTGCCGTGAAATTTTTGTGGAGAGGCTTACCGAAAAAACGGCGCGAAAGCTCCCGGCTTTAGTCGTGGGGATGAAGCGCCGCCAGCCTTTCCCTGAACGCTGCAATCTGATAGAATTGTCCCCGGTGTAAACAGCGATGATCCGCAGGATGATCGCATCGCGCTGGAAGACCTGCGCGTTCGCAGCATGGCCCGCAGCCACCACCTGAGCACACCTGAGCAAGCGCATTCTGGACGGCGGTTGGTCTACGTTTCGGCAGC
>JALSTC010000371.1 GCA_026983935.1 Ardenticatenia bacterium | reverse complement strand
GGACCGCAGCCGGGAACAGGGGGAATCCATGCCGCCGTGCCCGGTCGTGGTGGGGGCGGTCGCCCCGCTGCCATGCCACCGCCGCCACCACCGCCGCCCGGCGCGACTCCGCCGCCTGCGACGCTGCCGGAAGCACCGCCGCCCGGTGCGACTCCACCGCCCGCCACGCTGCCGGAAGCGCCGCCCGCGTACAGCCCCCCGCCTCCGCAGGCCACCATGCCAGCCGCGCCCCCCGTGACCGGCTCGCAGCCGACGCGCGGCGCGGCCCCGCCCGGCTATTCGGCTGTGCCGCCCGTGCTGCCTTCCAGTGTGGTGCAGTACTTCCTACCGAACACCATCCCCGCCCGCACGGCTATTGCCAACTGGGAGCGGCAGTTCGGCTTCCGGGCGCAGCGCTTCGGCGGCGCGGAATTGGTCTATATGCCTTTCCTGCTGGTGCAGGCCAGCGTGCGCTATATGGATCGCAAGACAGGCATCAACACCATCCGCCAGTATGCCTATCACGTGCCGGACGTGCCCAAAGCGGGCCTGATTGCCTGGGAGCGCTACGCTGCCCCACCGCTTGATCCCGCATCGCTGGCCCATGAACCGTTTGCTCAGGCCATTTTTGCCGATGTGCCGTCCGCGCTGGCCGACGCCCGGCGGCTGAAGGAACTGCAGCGCGAGGTGGTGGATCAGATTTACCATTCGGCCTACCTGACCGTGCTCTACAGCCCCACGCTCAAGGTCTACGGCGATCCGGACGGCAGCCGCCGTGACTTCCGCGTCAAGCTGCAGGCGCTGGTGCGTGAGCGGCGCGATGCAGAGGTGGACAAGGTCACGGCCCGTTATGCCGCCAAACTGGAGCGGCTGGACGATAAGCTGCGTCGTGAGATCATGGAGCTGGAGGCCGACCGTCAGGACTTCTCCGACCGCAAGCGGGAGCAGCTTTTCACGGCGGGTGAGGCGGCCCTCAGCCTGTTCCGGGGGCGGACGACCTACACCCTCAGCCGCTACAGCCGCACGCAGCGCTATACCCGGCAGGCCCGCGCCGATGTGGTCGAATCGGAGCGCGAGATCGCGGCACTGGAAGCCGACATCGAGCGCCTGACGCGAGAGATGGAGGAAGCGCTGCGGCAGGTCAATGAGAAGTGGACGCGGGTTGCCTCTGAGGCGGAGGAACATCGCATCAGCCCCTACAAGAAGAATATCTATCTGGAGCTGTTCGGCGTCGGCTGGATGCCGTACTGGTACATGGTGCTCAACGACCAGCCAGTGCTGCTCCCCGCCAACCCGATCGCGGCGCGGGAGTAGGGTGCGGCCCGACGTTGAAGTGACGCCCCTCATGGGTTGTTTGCATGGGGGGCGTTGTGATCTCCCCGGCGGGGCGGTGAAGTGCATTGTCTCCACTGCCGGAAGATGCTACCATAGCATTGTACGGGGGGATACGACAGGCCAGTAGTCTATGTACATAGGAAGCGGACAATGACGACACGCGATGCTGTTCCACCCGTTCATCCACCACAGGCCGCCATACCCAGGCCGGGCGATACGCAGCCGCAGGCTCCTGTACGTCCACACCGCCGGGGCATCTGGCCCTGGCTGCTGCGCCTGCCGATGCTCCTGCTGACGGGTTTCGCTCTGCTGCTGGTGCTGGTGGTACTGTTCATCGCCGCCCATGAAACGCAGTACCGCGCACGCATCTACCCCGGCGTTTCCACTTATGGCATTGATCTCAGCGGCCTGACCTACGGCGAAGCCCTGCAGCGCCTGGAATCGCGCTTCGTCTATGACGATCAGGCCGTTTTCACGTTTCGCGACGGCGACAACTTCTGGCAGATGACAGCCGGGCAGCTTGGCGTCTCCTTTGATGTGCAGGATACGGTCAACGCGGCCATGATGCAGGGTCGGGCGGATAATCTCTTTGCCAACCTGATCACACAGGCGGATATGTGGTTCAACGGGCGCTCGATCTCGCCGATCATCGTCTACGACCAGACGGTGGCCGAGGCATTCCTGGCGGATATCGCCGGGCAGATTGACCGCCCGGTGCAGGATGCCTCGCTGGTGCTGCTGGGTACAGACATCCTGACCGCCGAAAGCCAGATCGGGCGGCGGCTGGACATCCCGGCGACGCTGGCCCTCCTGCGGGAGGAAATCCTCAGCCTCGATTCCGGGGCGGAGATTCCGCTGGTCATTCAGGAAACCCCGCCGACCATCTGGTCGGTGGCCGATGCGGAGGCCAGGCTGCGAGCGGCGCTTTCCGGCCCGCTGTCACTGGTTGCGGAAGCGGAGGCCGGCGAAGCCGCCGGACCCTGGGTGGCCACGCCGCAGGATATCGCCGCCATGCTGGTCGTGGAGCGGGTGGATTATGACGACGGCACGGCGGGCTACACGGTGCGGCTGGACCCGGAGCAGTTTGTGAGTTTCCTCAACGGCATTGCGCCGCAGTTGACCACTGAGCCGCAGCCCGCTCGCTTCCATTTTGACGAACAGACACGCCAGCTTGTGCCGATCAAGGACAGCGTCAACGGACGTGAGCTGGATGTGGAAACTACGCTGGCCCGTATCGAGGAGACGCTTTTCACCGCCGTCGACCCGCAGTCCGGGCGGCGAGAAGTGCCGCTGGCCTTCAACTACACCGTGCCCGTCGTGAACAGCGACGCGACCGCCGAGGAGTTGGGTATCACCGAACTGATCAGCGAGGCGACGACCTACTACCTCGGTTCGACCGCCGCCCGTCAGAACAACATCGCGGAGGCCGCCTCGCGCTTTGACGGCGTGGTCATCGGCCCCGGCGAGGAGTTTTCGTTCAACTATTTCCTGGGGGATGTGAGCCAGGAAACCGGTTTTGAAGAGTCGTTGATCATTTTCGGCGGGCGGACGATTCGCGGCGTGGGCGGCGGGGTCTGCCAGGTCAGCACGACCGTTTTCCAGGCCGCTTTCTACGCGGGCTACCCCATCGTGGAACGCTA
>JALSTC010000370.1 GCA_026983935.1 Ardenticatenia bacterium | reverse complement strand
GGCGAAGGTTTACGTTGTCGGCAGCACGGACGAAAAACTTGCCCGGGCGGAGTCGCTGGGCGCGGATGTGCTGATCAACCGCAGCAAGGAAGATTGGAGCAAAGCAGTCTATAAGGCGACCGGGCGGCAGGGTGTGGATGTGGTGGTGGATAACGTCGGGCAGGCGACGATGTTCGGGAGCATCCGTGCGGTTCGCAAAGGCGGGCGCATCCTGATCGTCGGTAATACCAGCGGCCCGAAGTTCGAACTGGATATCCGCTATCTCTTCAGCAAGCAGATCAGCCTGGTCGGCAGCACGATGGCCCCCCACGCCGATTTTGTGCAGGTAATGAATCTGGTGTTTGCGGGCCGACTCAAGCCGGTGATCGGCGCTGAACTGCCGCTGGAGGATGTGGCGGAAGGGCATCGTATGCTTGAAGTCGGCGACGTGTTCGGCAAAGTCGTGTTCCTGTCCTGAGGATGTAGTATAAGGAGCTGTTATGCAGCGTCGCGCCGAGCCGTTGCGCTTTCTGGCCGTGCGGCTGCATCAGCCGGAGATCGGCGAGATCGCCCGGCGGCCCGGCGTCAACGCGGTGTATCGGGTGACCATCCAGTATCATGAGGGGCGTCACCCCGATCAGGTCGCCACGCTGGTCTGTATGCAGGACAGTACGGCTGTGCTGACCGTGGCCTACCGGCGTGCGAAGCCGACTGTACTCACCTATCAGATGGCGGCGGATCGCTGTCGGGAACTCGATTCGATGCTGAGGCAGATCGGCTTTGATGGCCTCGACGATCAGCCTGATCTGCCTCTGCTGGGGGTGGATTTCTGGCTGATCGAGCGGGCGGCAGGCAGCTATCTGCATGATGTGGTGCTGGCCCCCGCATTGGCGGAAGGGCCTTATGCCGCGCTGGCTGCTGCCGTGCAGACGCACCTGCGTCAGGCCGTCCGCGCCATTCGGACGGATTAGTCCGCTGCACGATGACTGCTACCCTTTGATGTGCACCATGATCTCGTCCAGCGACTTCTTGCGGATCACCGGTACACGGGCATCCTGCGCCGGGTAGCCCACCGGAATCACCAGAAAGGGGCGCTCGTTGGGCGGACGCTCCAGGATTTCACTCAGGAAGTGCATCGGGCTGGGGGTGTGCGTCAGCGTGGCGAGGCCTGCCTCATGCAGGCTGCACAGCAGCATTCCCACCGCGATCCCCACTGATTCCTCGCTGTAATAGTGCTTGATCTTCTGTGCTTTGCCCGCTTGCGGGTCCGTGTGCAGGCCGTATGCCTGCCGGAAGACGACAATCAGGTAGGGGGCGTCTTCCAGATGCGGCTTGTGCCAGTCTGTGCCCAGCGGCGCGAGCGCTTCCAGCCATTCGGCGCTCATACGGCGTTCGTAGCTCTCTTTTTCTTCTGCTTCTGCGGCCATGCGGATGCGCTGCTTTACAGATGGGTCGCTGACGACCACAAATGTCCAGGGCTGCTGGTTTGCGCCGGAGGGCGCCGTCCCGGCGGTGGCGATGGCATTGGCGATCAGTTCGAAGGGCACAGGCTCTGTGGAGAAATGGCGCACACTGCGACGCCCGCGCATGCGGGCCAGGAACGCTCGTGAGCGGGCCAACTGTTCTTCCACCGGCAGGCGCTCAAACTCAAGCGGTTCGAAGACAGGCGTTCGATTGTCCATGAAAACCTCGTCGCGGCGTTCAGTCTGTACGTGGTTAGTTTACCAGACAGTTTACCGTATTGCGGGCATTCTCCGGCAGGCCGGGTATACTATGTTGGAAGATGGATGCTGACTATTAGGCGAGGACGAAAAGATGGCGCATCTCCCGGATGGAACACCGCTGCCGGGCAAGTTGTTTATCGTAGAAGGCATTGATGGCAGCGGCAAAAGCACACAGCTCGATATATTGCATAAGTGGCTTCTTGGTGAAGGTTATGTTGTGGTTTTTACTGAGTGGAATTCCTCCCCTGTGGTGCGGGCGACGACCAAACGCGGCAAGAACCGCCACCTGCTGACACCGATGAGCTTCAGCCTGATTCATTCCGCAGACCTGGCCGATCGTATGGAGCGGCAGATTCTGCCCGCTCTGCGGGCGGGGGCGATCGTCCTGGCTGACCGCTATATTTATACCGCCTTTGCGCGGGACGCCGCGCGCGGCGTCGATCGGGAATGGGTGAGGCGGCTTTACCGTTTTGCTGTGGTGCCCACTGTGGCTTTTTACTTCCGCGTTCCGCTGGCGGAATCGCTGGAGCGAATCCTGACAGGGCGGCCGGAGTTGAAGTACTACGAGGCCGGGATGGATCTCAATTTATCCCCCGATCCATATGAATCCTTCAAATTGTTCCAGGCCCGTATTCTGGACGAATATGACCGTATGGTGGACGAGTTCGGGCTTCAGGTGATTGACGCGACGGATACGCTGGTGGCGCAGCAGAAGCAGGTGCGGGCTATCGTGGAGCCGCATCTCAGCGGGGTGCTTGAGACGGAGCCAATTGCCTGGCGGGATGCGCTGCAGCATGAAGGACTTTATGGCCGCTATCTCGGTTTACGCCAGGTATGACGGCACCGAAAAAGGGGCTATCACAATGACAAAAATGCGCACTTATGGCTATCCGCTGCCCGGTATGCCGGCCAATGACCTGCCGGGCAGGTTGATCGTCATTGAAGGCACAGATGGCGTGGGGCGTTCAACGCAGGTGGCGCTGCTGCGGGAATGGCTGGAACAGAATGGCTACGGCGCGGTGCAGACCGGCCTGGCACGTTCGGCGCTGGCCTCGCGGGGCATCAACCGCGCAAAGCAGGGGAATACCCTCAGTCCGCTGACGATGGATCTGTTTTACGCCACGGATTTTGTCGATCGGCTGGAGAAAGAGATCATCCCCGCGCTGCGGGCGGGTTTCGTGATGCTGACCGACCGCTACATCTATGCGCCAATTGCGCGGGCGCTGGCCCGTGGCGCTGACCCAGAGTGGATCTAC
>JALSTC010000369.1 GCA_026983935.1 Ardenticatenia bacterium | reverse complement strand
CATTTTCTGCTGTGGGATTGTCCCAGTAAATACTGTTGCCAAACGGATCGCGCACCTCGAGATCGAGGTCCGCTGTGCTGTCCCAGCTAACAGCAACGCGAATGCCCGCATCCAGGGTCACCAGGGAAGGCCCGGCAGCGCTTTCCGTGACAGGTACAGTCTCGCCACCCGCAGGCGCTCCGCCATCCCCTTCACCAATGACGAATGTCAGTGTGAACTCGCCGGCAGCATTTCCCTCTGCGCCGGAGAGCCGCATCACCGTCACGTAATACCGTCCATCCGCAGGCAGGGCATAATTGGCGATGGCAGCCGCACCAGGTGTTTCTGGATCGGCGTCTTGAAGCAACAAATTGCCTTCGGCATCGGTCAGCAGCATAGCCAGTGACAGGCCTTCATCAGCAGTTGAGGCGAAAAGTGTAACCTGTTGCTCCGCGGCCCCTTCAAACCAGTAGGTCTGTGCGAACGTTTCAGTATTCAGGGAGGCAGTGACGGGCACGCCAACAGTTAGCTGCCGGCCACCCTCCTGAGCGTACAGCAGCCCTACGCCAATAAGCAGCACACCGACAACACCAACCAGAGCCACCAGCGCACGGGTATTTTTCCTCATAAAATTCATGTACCAGGCCTCCTTAAAACATCACATACCTGCCGGGGCAGGTCACGTCCAAGTGTAGCCCATGAACGCAGGTCTTGCCATGTACTCAGGCAGCGGCTAACTGACAATTCCTTGACCAATCTTCAGGGATACCACGATGAAGCCCATACAGTCAGGGCGTGCTTTCCTCTTCAAACGCCTGGGGGGTGGCTTCTTCTGGGAGAGCCAGTTCGACAAAACTTGTCGTGCCCTCATAAACATCCACTATCCGCGCCACACGGGTGCCCTCAATACGGGTTACTACTTGATAGCGTCCCTCGGGGATGTCCCCAACGGCAAAATTCTCTTGCCAGACGTCATCAGGATTAATATCAGAAATACCATCCCGATTGGTGTCGGCGGGAATATAGGACGAAGTTGTCTGAACAATACGGCCCGTCTGCCGATCGATGATGGAGATATCCTGATCAGCCAGCAGCTCGCCATCCGGCCCATAGACGCGCCCGGCAATCGAGCCATGCCCCAGATACGGCACCACCCACAGCACCGGATTACGCACCGCATACCAGCTATTACGTCCTACCCGCACCTCAAAGTGGACATGCGAGCCTGTCACAACACCACTGTCACCGATCAGGCCGATGATATCGCCGGTCTCAACATGCTGACCGCGGGCAACAAGGACGGCGGAAAGATGTGCATACAGGGTATAGATCGGCTGTCCGCGATAGCCAAAATCGTGTTGAATCAAAACCGTATTGCCATATGAGGGCGTCGTCTCCGTAATGCTGCCATCCGGCAGTTCCACGCGGAAACCATCTGCCGCCCAGAGCACAATGCCCGACCCGGCAGCACGCACACTCTGACCGATGGGATTTGGCATATCAATACCATGATGCACCCGCCAGAGATTATCGGGGCCATCTGAGCCATAGGGATAGTAAAACAAACCGTAGTTGGTCGCGTTGGAATCTACAGGACGAGCCAGCCAATAGTGATCACGCGGATCACGTGAGATCGGCCCCTGCATGGGGGGTGGCTGCCAGCTCACCTCATGCTGGGGAGCGACATCAACGACTTCGATATCTCCGGTCGGCGTGGGTAACGGCGTCGGGCCAAAACGTGTAGGGGTTGGCGGCGGTGGCAGAGGTGTGTTCGTCGGGACAATTGTCCCCGCCAGTTGGGCCGGTTCCAGCA
This sequence comes from Ardenticatenia bacterium, assembly GCA_026983935.1. GTDB lineage: Bacteria > Chloroflexota > Anaerolineae > Aggregatilineales > Ch27 > JALSTC01. Next base: position 1,168 of record JALSTC010000369.1, on the reverse strand, counting down.
GCACAGCGCCCGACTGCGTGGGCAGCGGCGGCAGGGTCGGCACAACGAACTGCGCAGTTGGTAGATCGACTGTCGGCAGCGGCGTTGCATTTTCCACGTACTGCTGCTGCAGCACTTCCTGCCAGGCTGGCTGAAGCGGCGTCGCCGTTGCCGAGGGTTCAAGGGGAATACTGAAGCTCAACTCAGGCGATGGTTCCCTCAACAGCAGAAAACCAGCACCCAGCAGCAGGACGATTAGCAGTACAAATCCCTGTAAGTTTCGCGGCTGACCGCTTTTTTGGAGAGGCATCGCTTCCTATTCAAGACTCAGATGACTGCAAATCCGGAGGGATGGGCGTCGGTGTATGGGTCGGTTCTGGCGTAGCCGTCGGCGGCGCCAGCGTATTTGTCGGGAAAGGTGTGGGTTGTGTCAGGAATGCGTTCAATTCCTCTTCGCTGTAAATCTCCAGCATGGCCTCTTCCCATGTCAGACCATCCGTTTTGACGAACTCCCAGAACAAGACACCGCCAAAATTGTAGCGCCAGCTTCGGTCTGCCGGGACGCGCATCCAGCCATAGTCGGCAAAAAGCCGGGTTAGATCAACATAGTATCCTGTCGGCACCGCAGAACGCAGCCGCCCACCCTGTTCATAGGCCTCCACGTCCCCGCCCGTGCGGGCGCTGAAGTCCCACGGCAGGCGGCGCAGCGGCTCTCCCAACTGGCCATCCTGCACCGCCGTCCGGGCATAGATTCGCCAGTAAGTGTGAATACCGATATCTTCGCGGACCACTTCCAGTGGGGCGGGGAAGCCATAGATCAGATTGCGGTTGATGGAGAATGCCCGCCCCGTCATATGCCAGTTCAGGCGCTCCTGACCGGGTTCCGGGGGCTGGCCGAGTGCCCAGAAGGCATCTTCCAGTTCACCGAGGTAATCCACCCCCGTCTGCTCCAACACAGCCTCCCGCAAAGCCATAAACGAGTCATTGACTCGATCGCTCAAATACGGGTTGGGCGCTTCCACATCGCCCAGCAGCACCAGGCGATAGTACGGCGGCTGATCCTGAGTAAAGCTGATCTCCTCGGTATACGGAGCCTCACTGGCCGAAGCAGCCCCCCCTGCACCACTCGCGCCCAGCGCCCGTACATACTCTTCCCCGCCAGCGGCCGTCCAATCCGGATCGGTCGCAT
>JALSTC010000368.1 GCA_026983935.1 Ardenticatenia bacterium | reverse complement strand
CCACCAGTACAAAGTTGGGCACGTTATCTTCAACCACAAGGATATACGCTTCATTCGGGTCTATTGGCTTACGTACGCCGGTCATGGACAAACTACTCCTCGTTCCCACCAGTTCCCCGCGAAATGCTGACAACGAACACGATGTTCGGGTTGAAGCCAGATCGTAACATGGGCAGTTTAGCCAAAGAAACTATATTTCACAAAATATCTTCTGCCAGACTTTCTATCACTCTCTCTGTTGAGGATTCGTTGTCTTTCCTGCCTTTGCTTGCCTACACCAATATAGCATGAATCCGGCGAGGTTGGAATTCGGTTTATTATACGGCGTAAGCCACTGATGCCGTTGAATGCGTGCCTGTGATCGCGATGGCACGGCTCCTATGCGAGCGGTATAATAGGCAATCTAGATCGCACACCTGTTCGCATGGAGGCCGTGCCCATGCCAGACTTCCAGCTTGTTTCCGAGTTCCAGCCTACCGGCGACCAGCCGCAGGCCATCAAGCAGCTTGTGGATGGCCTGCGCCGGGGATTCAAACATCAAACTTTGCTCGGCGCGACCGGCACAGGCAAAACTTTCACCATCGCCTCGGTGGTGGCGCAGGTCAACCGCCCGACGCTGGTGATGTGCCATAACAAGACGCTGGCGGCACAGCTTTACGCGGAATTCAAGGATTTCTTCCCGCACAATGCAGTTGAGTATTTTGTCAGCTACTACGATTACTATCAACCGGAGGCCTACGTTCCGCAGAAAGACCTCTATGTCGAAAAAGAAACCGACATCAATGAGGACATCGATCGTCTGCGGCTGTCAGCAACTGCTTCAGTGCTCAGCCGCCGCGATGTGCTGGTCGTGGCCTCGGTGTCGTGCATTTACGGCCTGGGCAATCCGGAGGCCTACGGCAAGGTGGTGCTCAAGCTGGAGCGCGGGCAGGCCATCCGCCGCGACGTGATCCTGCGTCATCTGGTACACATCCATTACAGCCGCAATGAGTTTGAACTGCGGCCAGGCACCTTCCGTGCCAAAGGGGATACGCTGGAGGTGATGCCTGCCTATGAGGAAAACGCCTTTCGCATCATCATGTGGGGGGATGAGATCGAGCGGCTGCAGATTATCCATCCCCTGACCGGCGAGATTCTGGCCGATCTCGAATCGATCAGCATTTATCCGGCCAAGCACTTCATCACAGAAGAAGAGAAGCTCCAGCAGGCCATCCAGGATATTGAGGCAGAACTCAAAGAACGCCTGGCCGAACTGCACCGCGAGGAACGGCTGCTGGAAGCACAGCGGCTTGAGCAGCGTGTGCATTACGATCTGGAGATGCTGCGCGAGCTGGGTTACTGCAGCGGTATCGAGAACTATTCGCGCCATCTGGATCAGCGCCCACCGGGCAGCCCGCCCTGGACGTTGATTGATTATATGCCCGCCGACTTTTTGCTGGTCGTTGATGAAAGCCATATGACTATTCCTCAGGTTCGGGGGATGTACGGCGGCGATCGCTCTCGCAAGCAAACACTGGTCGAATACGGCTTCCGGCTGCCCAGTGCGCTGGATAACCGCCCCTTGAACTTTGAGGAGTTCGAGCAGCGTATCAACCAGGTGATCTACACGTCAGCCACGCCCGGCCCTTACGAAATGCAGCACAGCGAACGTGTTGTCGAGCAGATCATCCGCCCGACGGGTATCCTCGATCCGCAGATTGATGTGCGGCCGGTGCGCGGCCAGATTGACGACCTGCTGCAAGAAATACAGGCGCGGGTCAAGAAAGGCCAGCGTGCCCTGGTGACCACGCTCACCAAGCGCATGGCAGAAGACCTCGCCGACTATCTGGCGGAGATGGGCGTCAAAGTGCACTATCTGCATTCCGAGATTGACACGCTGGAGCGCATAGACATCCTGCGCGACCTGCGTATGGGCGTTTATGACGTGGTGGTCGGCATCAACCTGCTGCGTGAGGGCCTTGATCTGCCGGAAGTTTCGCTGGTCGCCATTCTGGATGCCGACAAGGAAGGCTTCTTGCGTTCGTCCCAGGCGCTCATCCAGACGATTGGACGGGCGGCGCGGCATGTCGAAGGGCAGGTCATCATGTATGCTGATCGCATGACCGACTCTATGCGCTATGCCATAGACGAGACCAACCGCCGCCGTGCGAAGCAGCAGCGCTATAATGAGGAGCACGGCATCGAACCGCAGCAGATCGTCAAAGAGATCCGTGACCTGACCGAACAGGTTCGCCAGCAGACAGCCGCCCCGGAAGTGGAAACCGGCATGCCGCCGATCGGAGCGTTGGCTGCACTGTCTCCGTTGGAGCTTGACCGTGTGATCCGCGATCTGGAAGCACAGATGAAAGAAGCCGCCCGCGTGCTGGAATTCGAAAAAGCAGCCATGCTGCGTGACCAGATTCTGGAACTGCGGGAAGTGATGCTTTTGCAGCGGGCTGAGGATGGCCGCGTGCCGTTGATTGATTCCTGATGCGGTTGTATCTTTGCCCTGCTATTCAAGAGTAGAGCAGGTATACTAAATGGCGAATATTCGGAAGAGCGAGAAAGCAGTCGCCATTTTGGGATTGCATCACGTCTTTGCCACATAAGCAGGCATTGAACAATCGATCGGACTTGCCAGTTTAGCCTTTAGAAAGGAGCAAAGGCGCGTTTCTCCGCCCGCAGGGGCGGCGATCACTTGCGCCGATTCTTATGAAAATCCTGTTAGTTAATCCACCTAGCGGCGAACTGACAATTGGTTTGAAATATCTATCCAAGGTCGAACCACTGGCGTTGGAAGTCCTTGGTGCGTCAGTGCCCGAACATCAGGTTGAGATACTGGACATGGAACTCGACACCGATCTGGTCGGCGCATTACAGCGCTTTCAGCCCGATGTTGTTGGCGTCAGCGCACAGGTCGTACAGACTTACACAGCCCGCCATGTCCTCAAAACGGCCAGGGAGTTTAACCCGGAGGTGCTT
>JALSTC010000367.1 GCA_026983935.1 Ardenticatenia bacterium | reverse complement strand
ATGCCGGATGACAGCCGCACTGTGGATGTTGAGCCGGAAGAAGTGGACGACTATCGCGCCCGCCTGGAACGTGAGTTGAGGATGGAAGAATGACTGACACCGATGCACATGATCTGACCTCACAGCCGGACATGGCAGAAGTGCCTGTGCAGTCCGGACGGCGTATTTCCCCGTTCGGCCTGGTGATCGTACTGGCCGTTGTGGCCCTGCTGGTGGTGCTGGGCCTGCAGCTTGTGAACGCCAACCAGACACAGCCCACGGGCGGCCCCGCGCCGGACTTCACGCTGCAGATTTTTGATGAACTCGGCGGCGGGGAGATCACGCTCAGTGAACAGCGCGGTAAGGTCGTCGTGATCAATTTCTGGGCGAGCTGGTGCGGCCCCTGTCGGGTAGAAGCGCCCGCTCTGCAGCAGGTCTGGGAGGCCTACCAGGACAGTGGCGAAGTGCTGTTCCTCGGTGTGGACTACGTGGACAATACGCAGGATGCGCTGGCCTACATTGAAGAATTCGGCATCACCTATCCCAATGGCCCCGATCTGGGAACGCGCATCTCTGATGCCTACCACATCCAGGGTGTGCCGGAGACGTTCGTTATTGGCCGGGATGGGAATGTCTTCCAGTTCATCTATGCCGGAGTCACTGCGCGCACGCTCTCCAACATTATCGAGCAGGCGCTGGCCGAAACCGCGCCGTAGCAGCACCGGGTAACGTAAACGACCTGTCTTGGCACAGAGAACAACGCCGAGTAGCTTTCTTCTGGGGGTGGAATGGAATCACAATCTTTGATTTTGGGTATCATCATCGCCATTTTGAGCGCCCTGATCGTGCTCTGGCCTTTCATCACAGCGTCACGGGATGAGGAAAGCGCCGAGAGTCGGATGGAGCAGCTTGTCGCGCAGCGGGATGCGATATACGCGACCATCCGCGACCTGGACTTTGACTTCGAGACCGGCAAGTTGACGGAAGCCGATTACCGCGCTGAGCGCGAGGCGTGGGTAGAGCGCGGCGTTGAGGTGCTTAAAGCGATTGACGCACTGCAGGAGGAGACGGGGGTCTCGATCCCTGCTGGGCCTGCACCGGAGGAGACACCTCCCCCGGATGGATCGGATCGTGCCGGTCTTGATTTTGATGCACAGATTGAAGCTGCGATAGCTTCGCGGCGACGTACCGCCTGATTGATTCCAGACCATGACCAAATTCAAAAAACAGTTCATCGTGTTGAGTGGCCTGCTGGTGCTTGTACTGGCAGGCTGTGGCCTCTCCAGTGAGCCGGAGATCGCTGCCGAAATTCCGCTGCCAACCGTCCCGCCAGAAGTGACCGCGCCGCTTGCACCGCCAGACCTGACGGCGGGCGCTGCTTTCTATGCCGAGCACTGCGCCGTCTGTCACGGAGTCGGCGGCCAGGGTGATGGTGAGATGGTGCGGGATGGCCGCCTGCAGGGTGTGCCGCCGGATTTCACCGACCCGGCGACCATGCAGGATCAGACGCCGTTGGAGTACATGCGGGCCGTGACTGAGGGGAATACCCTGGCGGGCATGCCGCCTTTTGCGCGCTACAGTGAGGCGGAACGCTGGGATGCGGTGGCCTATGTCTATACCGGTGCGATCACGGCGGAACAACTCACGCTTGGTGCGACAGTCTATGAGACAACGTGTGCGGAGTGCCACGGCCCGGAAGGGCAGGGCGACGGCCCCGACGCGGCGGAGATCATGCCGGACTTCAGCATGCCCGCCTTCTGGGCAGAGCGCAGCAATGCCGATCTGCTGGATGCTGTCGAGTCGGGCATCAATCAGGGAATGCCCGCCTTTGCTGATGAGTTGAGCGCGGAGGAAATCACGGCAGTGGTCGGCTTTGTGCGGACTCTGGCAGTGAACGGCACGCCCGGCTTTGCTACTGGCGAGGCTGTGGCCGAAGCGCCTGCCCCCCAGGCGACGGAAGAAGTCACTGCTGCAGAGCCGACACAGTCCCCGGAATCCGCTGCGGATGAGCCTGCGCCTGCCGCCACAGAAGAGGTGGTCGCAGAAGCCACGGCCACGCCGGAAGTGGTTACCGTGCGGGGTCAGGTGACCAATGGTACGGAGGGCGGAACTGTCCCCGACGATCTGACGGTCACGCTGCATATGTTCGATCCCCCAGAATTCACCGAACATACGCTGGAAGCAGCCATTGACGCGGATGGGGCCTATGCCTTCAATGATGTGCCGTTTCTGGCAGACCGGGCTTATCTACTTTCTCTGCAGTACAACGATGTGTTCTTCAGCAGCACGATCTACACCGGCCAGGATTTCGAAGGCGATACGCTGCAGACCGACCTCGAAATCTTTGAGCGCACCAACGATCCGTCGGTGGTGCACATCACCGCCGGGGCGATGCGGGTCACTTTCTCCCACTTCGGCATGGAAGTGGCCGAGGTCTTCAGTGTGGAAAATACATCGGATCGCATCTTTCTGACCGACGAAATCTTCTCCGGCGATCAGCGGATCGCACTGCGCTTCCCACTGCCGCCGGGTGCGGGCGGGGTCGGTTTTGAGCCGGGTATGGAAGGTACGCGGTTCTTCATCAGCGGAGACGGGTCAACGGTCATTGATACCCAGCCGCTGCGTCCGGGTCGGGATGATATATTCTTCAGCTATCTGATTCCCTATGAAGACGGCGCGATCATCGAGCAGGAATTCCTCTATCCCTACACCGGCGAATTTCACCTGTTGATCGAGGCCGATCAGGTGTCTGTGGAAAGCCCGATCTTCCAGCCGGGTGAGCAGCGGGTGGATATGGGCGGGCAGCCGTTTGACTCTTATATCGCCGATCTCGATCTGGCCCCCGGTGAGGTGCTCAGCTATACGCTGATGGGCACGCCCGATGCCGTCGCCGCGAATCAGGAGCTGCAGCAGGGCAGCAGTGAAGGCGGCCTTTCGCCGGTGGTGCTGATCCTGCTGATCGTTGGGCTGCTGTTCATCGGC
>JALSTC010000366.1 GCA_026983935.1 Ardenticatenia bacterium | reverse complement strand
GCAAGCGCACTGCCCGTACTGCGCACCCCGCAGGATGTCTGTCTGCTGGCAGAGGCACGGCGCCCCGGCAGCATCATTCCCGGCGGCCCATGCGATCAGACAGAGTGAGCCGCATCCACCCGCCAGAGCCGCAGGGCCAGCAGCGCCAGCGTAACCAGCAGGCTCATGCTCCAGCGGGCATGAGCAGAAACGGCCCCGCTCATCATGGCAAAAAGCCAGGTGACGATTCCGGCTGTTAATGCCAGCAGCAGCCGGCGCCGCCGCTGCGCAACGAATGGCAGTAAAACAACCAGATCGTAATCATTCAATACCGGGCTGACGAAAAAGAACAGCAGCGCCCAGTCATAGAGCGTCAGCCGTCCCCGCCGCCTCCTGAGCAGCGTATAGCCCGCCACGCCGACCAGCAGGCAGAAGCCCCAGACCACCGCCAGCGCTTCCGGCCCCGGCGCGAATCCCATCCCTGCGAGCTGCACCGGGATCAGCGCCACGCTGGCCAGATTCACAGGCTCGAAACCGCGCCCGTTCGGCAGCCATTCCAGCAGCCAGCCGGGGCGCAGCAAAAAGGCGGGCAGCATCAACACGATAACGCCTGTGGCCCAGGCGATCAGTGCCGCCCACTCACGCCGCCGCCACCAGCGCCACGCCAGGCAGGCCCAGACGGGCAGCGCAACGTGCGGCTTGAACACACCGAGCGCCATCACCAGGCCGTACCACCACGGCACCCGTCGATCCATGTGATCCCGTGCGCCGATGATGTAGGCAGGTATGATCAACCAGCTACTCTGGCCAATGAGCAGCAGCACGCCCAGCGGCGGATACGCCAGCGCCGCTGCCCTGCCGCGTGCCAGCCAGAGCGTCAGCAGCACCGGTGCAAGCATCCACACCCAGCGCAGCAGCGGCTCGGCATAATGATAGGGCAGGCAAAACGTCGTATAAAACGGCGCGGGATAGTAAATATGCAGGTCTAATCCATAGCGGAACGCCGCCTGATCAAAGCAGAACAGATTCGCACCGTTCATCAGCAGCCAGTAATCATACGGCGGCTTCTCAACAGCAAACGAAATGACGACGAACGCGATCACCAGCCCGACCAGCAGGGCCACAAGCGCCAGATTGACCAATCGAAGCCGCCCATCCAATGCCATGCTTCAGACACCTCTCAGCGCCACAATCAGACCAGCATACGCATTCATACACAGATGAACCGTAGATCGCCACCACGCGCAAAACCGGAACTACTGTAACGCGCCCTGGACCATGCTGGCCCTGTATATCGGCGCGATCATCTGGACGGCCCTCTCTATTTTGTTGATTGTAGCTTCTCTGCGGGCATTCCAACAATCCGGAAAGCACGTCGTCTCTGCCGCCGTGGCTCTACGCCAACCGCAAACTGCGGCAGTACAAAAAACGCCCTCTCCCACCTGAACGGTCGGGAAAGGGCGTCATCTATCGTCAGATTACATCCGTCAGGCGCTGGTCTTCAAACCGGCATCCTCTACCTGCCCCGGCAGCGGCACACAGCACAGCACGAGCTGCTTGGCGGCCAGCACTTCGTCTACACGCCCGAACGGTGTCTTGTGCGGCGCTTCGTGCAGCAGATCAGGATTGGTGTGCGCTTCTTCTGCGATCTTCTTCATGGCCTCGGCAAAAGCGTCGAGCGTCTCAAGACTCTCGGTCTCCGTCGGCTCGATCATCAGCGCCTCCGGCACGATCAGCGGGAAGTAATTCGTCGGTGGATGGAAGCCGTAGTCCATCAAACGCTTGGAGATGTCCAGCGCGTGAACGCCCGGCGCATCCTTCCAGCGGCCTTCCACCACGAACTCATGCCCACAGTAGCGGTCGTGCGGCACATGATACGTGTCCCGCAGCTTCGCCATCAGATAGTTGGCGTTCAACACGGCATGGCGCGTGACGTCCTTGAGGCCCTGATCGCCATTGACCCGGATATAGGTATAGGCGCGGACGATCACGCCGAAATTGCCATAGAATGCTTTAATCCGGCCAATGGTCTTTTCCGGCATCCGCCAGCCATAAAGCGGGGCGTCGTCTTCGTCCTCTGCCTCTTCGATGATGTCCACAACCGGGCCTGGCAGGAACGGCAGCAGCTTCTCATTGGCCGCCACAGGCCCGCTGCCCGGGCCGCCGCCGCCGTGCGGCGTGGAGAACGTCTTATGGAGATTGTAGTGCATCACATCGAAGCCGATCTCGCCCGGCTTGAGCACGCCCATCATGGCATTCATGTTCGCGCCGTCCATGTACATCAGGCCGCCGCAGCCGTGCACCGTCTCGATCACGTCCATCATGTGCGCCTCAAAAAGGCCGAGGGTGCTGGGCACGGTGATCATCATCCCGGCGACGGTATCATCACAGGCAGCGCGCAGCGCTTCCAGATCAACATCGCCGTTTTCATCGGACGGCAGTTCGACGACCTCAAAGCCAGCCATTGAAGATGAGGCCGGATTGGTGCCATGCGCACTGTCCGGAACCAGGATTTTGGTGCGTTTGGTGTCGCCGCGATCCTGGTGATAGGCGCGGATCATCAGCAGGCCGACAAACTCGCCGTGTGCCCCGGCTGCAGGCTGCAGACTGACGCCCTGGAAGCCAGCGATCTCCGCCAGCCATTTCTGCAGATGGTACATCAGCGCCAGCGCACCCTGGGCTTCATGCACGCCCACCAGAGGATGAAGCTGTGCAAACCCCGGCAGCCGGGCAGCATCTTCATTGACTTTGGGATTGTACTTCATCGTGCAGCTACCCAGCGGGTAGAAGCCCTTGTCCACGCCGTAATTCAACTGGCTCAGCCGCAAGTAATGCCGGATGACATCCACCTCGCTGACTTCCGGCAGATCAAGCTCATCGCGCAGCAAATCCTGCGGCAGTTCAGCGGTAGGAACATCCACCTCCGGCAGAATAACCCCACAGCGACCCGGCGCGCTCAGTTCATAGATCAGCGGTTCAACTGGC
>JALSTC010000365.1 GCA_026983935.1 Ardenticatenia bacterium | reverse complement strand
GCCGGGCATCATGTCGTCCAGCCGGGCGAAACGCTGGCCCAGATCGCGCTGCGGTATGGCAGCACCGTTGAGCTGATTGCAGCCCTGAATAACATTGTCAATCCCAACCAATTGTTCGTCGGGGAAGTGCTGGACGTCAGCGCCACGGCTCCCGGCCATCCTGCCATCACGCGAGGATATACGCACGTCGTCCAGCCGGGCGAAACGCTGTTCGCCATCGCCCTGCGTTACAAAACCACGCTGAACACGATCATGCTTGCCAACAACCTGAATACGCCGACGCTGATTTTCCCCGGTCAGCGCCTGCTTGTTCCCGGCACGGCCTCTGCCCCGGCCCTGCAGGACATCCCGGCGGCCCTCTCTTCGCTGGAAATTGCGCCCCTGCCGGTCGAGGTGGGCCGCTCCTTCCGGGTGCGGGCTGTGGCGGCTCAGCCGGTTACGATCAGCGGTACATTTCTGGATCGCTCCCTCCACTTCTCGCAGGAGACGGACGGCGTCACCAATGATGCCCTGTATGGCGTCTATGCCCTCACGCCGCCCGGTCTGTATCCGCTGACGCTGACTGTTCAGGATGCGCAGGGAAACATCACCACATTCACAGCGCAGGTGCGGGTTGCCGACGGTGGTTACCAGAGTGAAACCATCACGCTACCCCCGGGACAGGGCGATCTGCTTGACCCAACAGTGGACGAAGCCGAACATGCGCGAATTGCCAGCATCATGAGCGGCTATACCCCGGAGCGTTACTTCGATGGCCCGATGGGGCTTCCCGCTGCTGCACCGGTCACTTCGGCTTTTGGCACACGCCGGTCGTACAATGGCGGGCCATTTGACCGCTTCCATACGGGCGCAGATTTCGGGGGAATGCCCGGCTCGCCGATTTACGCCCCGGCCCCGGGTGTGGTGGTGTTCGCCGACCGCCTGCAGATTCGTGGGCTGGCGACGATCATTGACCACGGCTGGGGTGTCTACACCGGCTACTGGCATCAGTCGGCGATCGATGTGCAGGTCGGCCAGTTCGTCCAGACCGGCGATGTGTTGGGCGCTATCGGTACGACGGGCCGCTCAACGGGGGCGCATCTTCACTGGGAAATGTGGGTGAATGGTGTCGAAGTCGATCCGTTGCAGTGGGCCAGGTTTTCTTTTCCCTAGCGGCCCTGTCAGCGCCATAGGCCCGCATGACAACGGAAGCGTGTAAACATGACAACATTCTCACCAAAGAAATTGTTAAACCTGAATACGCTGCTTGTGTTTGGCCTGGCTGCCATTGCCGTCAAGTGGCTGGGGTTGTTTGGCGGCGAGGCAGGTAACGAGGTGCTGATTTTCGGTTTGTCCGCCCTGGCGATCATTCCCCTTGCTGGCCTGATCGGCGAAGCCACCGAAGCGCTTTCCAGCCGCCTGGGGCCGCAGCTCAGCGGGCTGCTCAATGCCACGCTGGGCAATGCTGCAGAACTGATCATCACTATCTTTGCCCTGAGTGAAGGATTGACTGAACTGGTCAAAGCCTCTATTGTCGGTTCTGTGCTGGGCAATCTGCTGCTGGTCGCCGGTCTGAGCCTGCTCATCGGTGGGCTGAAGAATGGCCGCCAGAAGTTTGATCAGCGGCAGGCGGGCATGAACGCCACGCTGCTGGTGCTGGCCTTTATGGCGCTGGCGATCCCTTCGATTTTTGACGTTGCGCTGGTGGATGTCAACGCGCAGGATGCGGAAATCCTGTTCAGCGAGGGCGTGGCCATCATTCTGATCGTGCTCTATGCGCTGAACATCCTCTATTCTCTGCGCAATTCTCCAGAGCACACGGCGCACGAATCGTCCCATGCCCCCACATGGAGCACCAGACAGGCGGCGGGCGTTCTGGCACTGGCTACGGTGGGCATTGTCATTATGAGTGAGTTCCTGGTGGGATCGGTGGAGCCTGTCGTGGAGCAGCTCGGCTGGACGGAATTTTTCGTCGGCATCATCATTGTGCCGATCATCGGCAATGTTGCCGAGCATCTTGTGGCCGTGCAGGTTGCCGTCAGGGATCAGATGGATCTGAGTATGACTATTTCGCTGGGGTCCAGTTTACAGATTGCGCTCTTTGTAACGCCTGTGCTGGTCTTCGTGAGTCTGCTTTTTCAGAACAAACTGCTGCTTGTCTTCAATGTCTACGAACTGATCGCACTATCTGCGGCTTCCTTTATCACGGCGCTGGTCGCCCTTGATGGCGAGTCGAACTGGTTTGAAGGGGCAATGCTGCTGGCCATCTATTTGATTCTGGCACTGGCCTTTTTCGTGCTGCCCGGCACGGTGGCCATCGCCCACTAGACTGTTTGCGTGCGTCCGTGCCTGTTGCTATAATCCCGCCGCCCGGTAAAATGCCAGGGTTATGCCTGTAGCCAGGGCAAAGGTAGAGATAATCACGGCTGACGGCTGACGTCAGCCTGCAAGACGACAAGAACGCGACAAACGGTTTTCTAAGGGAGAGCATCCATGTTCATTGCGCTGCAAATCGTGCAGATCATCATCTCAATTGCGCTGACCATCCTGATCATGCTGCAGGCCAAGGGCGGCGGTCTGGGCAGTGTATTCGGCGGCGATGCTGGCACCAGCATCACCAAGACCCGCCGGGGCCTGGAAAAGACTCTGTTCCAGCTAACAGTGGGACTGTCCATTGCCTTCATCGCGGTTGCCATCATCACTGTGGCCTTCTTCGGGTAATTTCAACGACACGCCAGCAGGCTGAGGGGGGTGTTTTGCATATGCAGAACACCTTTTCGTTTGCCTGCCGGATTTTCTCTGGAGGAAGGATAAAGCGCGTGCTGCGAGGACTCCGCTGGCAGGTGGCCTTTGTGATTGTGGCCGTCATCGTGTTTGCGGTTGCCCTGATCCTGCGATCACGCCCCATCCCGGCAGTGCTGCCGTCGCCTTTGCCTGCCAGCACGACTGCTGCCAGTGTTGAATCGGCCACCGTCCCTGCGCCGCT
>JALSTC010000364.1 GCA_026983935.1 Ardenticatenia bacterium | reverse complement strand
CATGGTGGTGACGTTATCCAGGAAAGCGGAAGCAACACCCGTCACGACCATCAAAATGGGCACCAGCAGCCATACGTGCCCCCCGGAAAGGCGGTAGGCCTGGAATGCCAGCCATTGGAACAGGCCGGTTTTTTCCACGACGGCGATCACGATCATCATGCCCATGATCAAAAAGATCACGTTCCAGTCCACGTAGCGCAGCGCACCGTCGAAGTTCAGGATGTACAGATCGCTGCGAAAGAGCGGGCCAAAATAGCTGACAGCAAAAACAACCGCCACGCCCAGCAGTGCTGCCAGCGTGTTGTGCAGCACGCCGGTGGCGATCAGCACCAGCATGGCGATGAAGCTCAACGTGGCGATCCAGAATGCCAGGTCAATCTGACGCCGCAGGATGACATCCGGCAGCACCACCGCCTGCCCGGCCTGCAAATCCTGCACGGCTACCGCATCAAGCGGGATTTGGCTGGCGGCGAAATGCGCCCGCTCGATGTAGATGGCCAGCGCAGAAGGGACGGCTTCCGGCACAATCAGCGTATAGCGACCGTCGGCCTGAGTCGCGGCCCGGGCCAGGGGGTCTGCCATCTGCGCCGCCGTCAGGCTGACCTGTGCGCCCTCGACCGGCTGCCCCTGACCGTCATGGACGCTGCCCACGATCAGCGGCACGGTCTCCACGCCGTCCGCGCCTGCCCCGTGTGTGAACGCGATCAGCGCCGCGCCAAATATGATCAGCAGCAGGATGCCCCGGCGGCGGAAAGGCCCTTTCATTGGCCCTCCTCGCGAGGAAGCACGACCTTTGCCCCGGTTTGCTCTTCAATGCGGGCGATGAACTTCGCCAGCAGTTCCTGCGTGAAGACGTTCTCTTCCTGCCGGGACTGCGGGCGTCCCAGCACAAGATAGTCAGCCTCGATCTCCTTGCACAGCGCGACGATTTCTTCGCCCACATCGCCCTGCCGGGTCACACCCTGCGCCGTGACGCCCTGCGCGGCTGCCGAAGACTGCGCGGCCAGCAGGATGAATTCCCCCATCTGGCGCATCTGCTCCGAGATGGTCTGCACACGGCTGCTGCTCGTATGCGATAGAAAATCCAGGTTGACCACATACAGAAAGTGCAGCGGCAGGTCTGTTTCCTTTGCCAGTGTGATTGCCTTGGCGATCGTGTCCCGGCTGTCCGGCCCGCCGCGAATGGCGCATACAATACCGCTCATCGGCTTTCTCTCCCTGAACCACCCGCAGGCAGTGCGAATGCCTCACAAAGCGCGCGTTCTTGTTCGGCGTCACCAGTATACGTCAGGCGGGGCCGCTTTGCCGGGGAAACAACATTCGTTGAATTTCGGCACAGGAACTTCACAGAATTGGCGATCTTGCGCTACACTCAGGCGGCGGCGCATAAGCGCATATCATGGAGGAATGCCTGACGGTGCCTGCTCCTGCCATAGAATTCGAGCATGTGACCTTTGCCTACCCCAACGGGCCGCCCGTCCTGCGTGATGTGAGCTTCCGCATTCCCGTCGGGCAGTCGGTGGCGCTGGTCGGTGTCAACGGCAGCGGCAAGACAACCCTGCTCCGCCATCTGATCGGCCTGCTGCATCCGACCGAAGGGCGCGTGCGCATCAACGGCGTGGACACGGCGGCGGCTTCCACCGGGGCACTGGCCCGGCATGTCGGCTTTGCCTTCCAGAAGCCGGAGCACCAGCTTTTCAGCGCGACGGTGCGCGAGGAGGTCGCTTTTGGGCCGCGTAATCTGGGACTGCGCGGCGCGGCGCTCCGGGCGCGGGTGACGGAGACACTGGCGCAGTTTGATCTGGCCGATCTGGCCGAACACCCGCCCGCTGTGCTGAGCTTCAGCCTGCGGCGGCTGATCGCGCTGGCGAGCATCGCCGCGCTGCGGACGCCAATTCTGGCGCTGGATGAGCCGCTGGTCGGGCTGGATGGCCTGTGGCGGCGGCGGGTCATCGCCTGGCTGAATGCCCACCATGACAGCGGCGGCACGGTGCTGCTGGTCACGCACCAGATGCGGCTGGCGGGCAAAGCGCAGCGCGTGCTGGTCATGCATGAGGGGCGGCTGACCGCCGATGGCCCACCCGCCGAAGTCTTCGCCCATCCGGAGATTCTGGCCGGGGCCGGGCTGGCGGAACCCTTCAGCGTGGCGCTGGGGCGGGCGCTGGGCCTGCCGGGGCCAACGCTGCTCATCCGCGAGGTGCTGGCCGGGTTGCTGGCTTCGGGCCGTCTGCCGATCACGCCCGCAGAGGTGGACGCCGACTCATGAGCCTGTCAGTCGAGCTTTACGTCCATGCCGATTCATGGCTGCACCGCCTTGACCCACGTGTCAAGCTGGGGATGGCGGCGGTGGGAACGATTATCGCCTTCCTGCTGCCGGATTCCCCCTCACTGCTGCTGTACCTGGCGGCGATCATCGCCGTCATGCTGGCCGGGCGCGTGCCCCCGGAGCGCATCCGCTGGGCGCTGCGAGGCCTGCTGCCGCTGACGATCCTCATCCTGCTGATTCAGCCCTGGTTCGCGCCGGATGGCCGGGTGCTGTTCGCGCTCGGCCCCGCACGGCTGACGGTCGGCGGGCTGCTGGTAGGGCTGGGCGTGGCCATCCGGGCCAATGTCCTGGCGCTGCTGGCCCTGCTGCCGCTCTTCACCGCCCGCCATGACGATCTGGTGCGCGGCATGGTGCAGCTTGGCCTGCCCTACACCTGGGGGCTGACGATCACGCTGGCCCTGCGCTACATCCCCATTGCTGCCGGGCTGTATATGACCATCCGGCAGGCGCAGGAAGCACGCGGCCTCGATCTACAGCATGGTAATCTGCTGCGGCGCGTGCAGCAGTTCGTGCCCATCCTGACCGCGCTGGTGATCGCCTCCGTTCGGCTGAGCGACCATCTGGCCATGGCCATGGCCGTGCGCGGGCTGGGGGCCGGGCCGCGCACCGAGCGCCGCGTGCTGGTGATGGCCGGGTATGACTGGCTG
>JALSTC010000363.1 GCA_026983935.1 Ardenticatenia bacterium | reverse complement strand
GGGGGGATCGTACTGTGTGACATCCAGCAGCGGGCGCTGCAGGCCATCGGCAGCCTCAAGGCCTGCGATCCGGCAGTCCTGCCGCGCCAGCGCCTGGCCAGAGAGCCGCCTTTGCAGCGGGAAAACCAGGGCGGCACAGTCAAATCCTTCTCCGCGTGCGGGATGCCACGCCGCCCGCACGCCGAGGTAGAGCGTTCCGCTCATCAGATCAATATTGAAGCGCAGGCGGTATGCTGAGGGGATGGCATCCTGCGGCGGGAAGGCGTAGCGCAGGTAGGCATTGCCGATTTGCCATGCCGGAACCGCCGGAGCTGAGCCAATCAGATTCCCCTGCTCATCCACAGACCAGCCCGCATCCAGCCACCAGCCTGCCCAGGGGGCTGTTTCCACCGGAAGCGGAGCAGGCGGGGACGGTGGCGCGGGCGGCTGGCTGACGGCGATAATCGCCAGCAGGGCAAGTATAGTCAGCAGGATCGTGCCGGTGATCAGGATCGCCTGGCGGGTGCGGTTGGTTCCGGCGGGATGTGCCACAGATCGGTGCCTCCTTTGTGGCTGGATGGGTGTATTTCCCAGCCGAAGGCCAAGTCTAACACGTCCGTGGGGAACATTCACGCTATAATTCTCTGCATGTGAAGCTGTGTGTCAGAATTTATTGCGATTCGTCAGATGCTCTCCGTGCATTGACAGGAAAAATCCAGTGACAGAAATTACCACACGTCTCAAAACCGCCGAC
The DNA here is from genome assembly GCA_026983935.1 of Ardenticatenia bacterium. Taxonomy (GTDB): domain Bacteria; phylum Chloroflexota; class Anaerolineae; order Aggregatilineales; family Ch27; genus JALSTC01. The sequence goes on along the minus strand of JALSTC010000363.1, from coordinate 2,241 downwards.
CGGGCAGCAGCCTGGGCGGGCATCGGCATGGTTGTGCTGGGTGCGTTTTGCTTCAGCCTGGCGGTGCTTTTTGTGCGTCTGGTTGACGGTATGGACGCGATGGCCATTTCGTTCTACCGCAGCCTGTCCGCTTTCCTTTTCTTCAGCTTGCTCTCACTGCGCTTCCGTGAGCCGCTGCACTTCGCCCGCTATCGCCCGGCGCTCCCTCACCTGATCGGGCTGGGGCTGGCAATGGGCCTGACGATGACGCTCTACACCTACGCCATCCAGCACACGACGGCGGCCAACGCGGCGCTGCTGGTCAACTCCGCGCCGATTTATGTTGCCCTGCTTGCACCCTGGCTGTTGAAGGAAGCACGTCCGCGTTATACGTGGATCAGCCTTGCGCTGGCCATTGTGGGGATTGTGCTGATCACCAATCCGGCGGCGCTGCGTCTGGAGTCGGCCTCGTTTGCCGGCATCGCCGCCGGGGCGGCCTCCGGCTTCACCTATGCGCTGCCGATGCTCATCGGGCGGCATCTGCGGAGCCGCGTGAGCAGTATCACGCAAATCCTGTGGGGGTCGGGTATCGCGGCACTCATGCTGCTGCCGTTTGCCGTGCGCACAGGGATGGCCGCGGCGCTGCCCAACCTGCCCTATCTGATTCCGCTGGGTGTGATCTCGCTTGGCCTGTCATATCTGCTGTATTTCCTGGGCCTGCAGCGGGTGAGCACGCAGGTGGTGAGCGTGGCGGCCCTGTTTGAGCCGGTCAGCGGGGCGCTGATCGGGCTGGTGGTGTTCCATGAATACCTGACCCTGCCCGGCGTGGCTGGCGGGCTGCTGGTGCTGGTGAGCATTTACCTGATTTCACAGTGAGGGAGGAAGTTGTGAGACCGGGAGCCGTCTTTCCCCAGACCGAGATCGGCAGCGATCCGGTTGTGATCAGAGACTACGCGCAGGCCATCGAAGGGATGGGCTTCGACTACCTGCTGACCTATGAGCATGTGCTCGGCGCGAACCCGGAGCGGCCCGGCGGCTGGCGGGGGATTTACACATACCGGGACGCTTTTCATGAGCCGTTCGTGCTTTTTGGCTATCTGGCTGCCGTCACACAGCGGTTGGAGTTTGTGACCGGCATCCTTGTGCTTCCACAGCGGCCAACGGCGCTGGTTGCCAAGCAGGCAGCCACGCTGGATGTGCTCTCCGGCGGCAGGCTGCGGCTGGGCGTTGCCATCGGCTGGAACGCGGTGGAGTACGGGGCGCTGGGCTATGATTTCCATGATCGCGGCAGGCGCATCGAGGAGCAGGTCGTCCTGCTGCGGGAGCTGTGGACGAAGCCGCTGGTGACGTTCCGGGGGCGGTATCACACGATTGACGATGCCGGGCTGAATCCGCTGCCCGTGCAGCGCCCGATTCCGATCTGGTTCGGCGGGCATGCGGATGCCGTGCTGCGGCGTATGGCCCGGCTGGGGGACGGCTGGATACCCAACACCATGCCGCCGGCGCAGGCACGGGACATGGTGGAGCGGCTGCGGCAGTATCTGGCAGAAGCGGGCCGCGATCCGGACGACTTCGGCATTGATGCCCGCGTGACACTGCGGCGGCAGCCCGAAGCAGACTGGCCCGCCTACGTGGAAGGCTGGCGGGCGCTTGGCGCGACGCACATCTGCCTGAACACCATGGGGGCGGGATTCAAGACGATTGATGCTCACCTGGAAGCCCTGCGCCGCTTTCGGGACGTGGTGAGCGGTCTGTGAGCCTGTCGCTCACTGCAGGCCGGGGAAGTCCCCCACCCACTGACGGAAGATGCCGTCCAGGTCATCACGGCCCAGCGTGGCCTCAAAGCTGTTGAGCATATCCACCGGCGCGGCGATTTCGTAGCGGTAGGCCGCGAAGTAATCGGCCAGCATTTGCAGCATGGTCTCTTCTCCGACCAGATCGGCGAGTGTGGCAAAAAACAGCGGCCCTTTGGCGTAGACAATATCGAAGTAAGCGTCGTCCTCATCGTAGGCGCTGACCGGCAGCCCGATGGGCAGGTCGTCTGCCGTGCCCCGGACACGCCCATAGGCCCGCTCCAGCCCGGCAAGGAACTCCGCCTCGGCGTCCGCGCCCCCTGTTTCCCGGTAGAACACGGCAACGCTGTACTGGGTCAGGCTTTCGTCCAGCCAGGGGTAGCGCGTCTGGTCATTACCGACCAGACTGTACCACCACTGGTGGGCGACCTCGTGCGCGATCACGATCGCGAAATAATCGGAGGCGGGT
>JALSTC010000362.1 GCA_026983935.1 Ardenticatenia bacterium | reverse complement strand
GCCCTTACCGGGGCGTTGGCATTCCGGACTGCATACACCAGTCGCGGCAAACGGCACAGGCCGTCATTGCTGCTCTAAGGAAGGAGAAAGCCTGATCGCCGGACGGCAGGGTCAGCTTCTGCGCCCAAGAGGGTGCGATTTTGAAATAAATCTATTTTTTCTGTGTAATACTTATGAAATATGATATGATTTTGTGACTTTTGAGCCGCTTCCGCACAAAAACGAGGTGATCGCATGCCCTACCCTCCACCACGGCTGGTCTTCTGGGAAACGACTGCCGGCTGTAACCTCCACTGTATCCATTGTCGTCGCATCACTATCGCTGATCAACTCACGCCACAGGACCTTACCACGCAGGAGTCGTTCCATCTGATTGATCAGATCGCGGCGGTTGGCAGACCCATCCTTGTCCTCTCTGGCGGGGAGCCGCTGTTCCGCCCGGATATTTTCGATATCGCCCGGTATGCGACAGATGCCGGGCTGATCGTGGCGCTGGCTTCCAATGGCACACTGATCGACGACTCTGTGGCCGCACGGATCAAGGAAAGCGGCATCAAGCGGGTCAGCATTTCCTTCGACGGCAGTAATGCCAGCACGCATGATGCCTTCCGCGGGCTGCCCGGTTCCTTTGATGCCGCTGTACGCGGTGTGCAGGCACTGCGGGCTATTGATGTGCCTGTCCAGATCAACACGACCATAGCCAGGCACAACGAGGCGCAGCTTGAGGGTATTCTCCAGCTTGCAAAAGACCTGGATGCCGTCGCGCTGCATTTGTTCCTGCTGGTGCCGGTCGGGTGTGGTGTGGAGATCGCGGAAGATCAGATGATCAGCGCGCGGGAGTACGAGCGTGTCCTCAACTGGCTCTACGATACAGAACAGGCGGAGCCGCAGTTGCAGCTCAAGGCCACCTGCGCGCCGCATTACTTCCGTGTGATGCGCCAGCGGCGGGCTGAGGAGCGGCGTCAGGGCGTCCGCCGTGAACTCCCGGCCAGCCATGATCGCCAGGTGCACGGCCACCCTCACGGCCAGATGCATGCGGCCACGAAGGGCTGCCTGGCGGGGACGGGCGTTTGCTTTGTCTCTCATCGCGGCGAAGTGTTCCCCTGCGGTTATCTGCCGGTGGAAGCGGGCAGCGTCCGGGAGCAGGAATTCGGCGATATCTGGCAAAACAGCCGCCTGTTTCAGGAACTGCGCGACCCTGACCTGCTGGAGGGCAAATGCGGTGCCTGCCAGTTCAAGACGGTTTGCGGAGGCTGTCGTGCGCGGGCCTATGGCATGACGGGCAATTACCTTGCCGAAGAGCCGTTCTGTGCCTACCAGCCGGAGACGCGGCAGGTCGTCGTCTGAATGATTCGAAGAACATGATCACACCATCTTTCAAGGAGACAGGACATATGCTTTCACGTACTGTGCGCAATGCAGTTCTTCTGCTGCTGGTGCTGGCACTGGCTGCCCCTCTTGTGTCTGCACAGGAGGGCCAGAAAGTCGTCACTATGGTGCTGACCAGTGATCCCCCGTCGTTCGATCCACATGGCTCACTGGGACCGGCCGGGCCGATACTGCTGGAGTACATCTATGATACGCTTCTGCACCAGACGGAAGACGACGAGATAGAACCCCTGCTGGCGGAAAGCTGGTCTGTTGAAGATGAAGGGCACACGGTCACGTTTCACCTGCGTGATGATGTGCGCTTCAGCAACGGTGCGCCGGTCAATGCGGATGCCGTAATCTATACCTTCCAGCGTTTGCAGGAAGTCGGGCGGCGCTCACTCATCTATGGCGAAATTTCCAACATCACCGAGTTTGAACGGGTTGATGAATATACGGTGCGTTTTCATCTGGCGGAGCCTTCGGCTGCGCTGCTGAGTGCGCTGACCTACAGCTACGCGGGCATTCTGGAACCGGGAGCAGTTGAAGCCGCAGGTGAAGATTACGGGTCTCAGCCTGTGGGCAGTGGGCCGTTCATGCTGGCCGAATGGATTCCGCAGAACACCATGACGCTGGTTCCAAATCCCAATTACAACGGTCACCGTCCGTTTGATGAGTCACCTGACCTGGATGTGGATGAACTGCGTGTGCGTTTCACAACGGATCAAACCACGCGCATCAATGCGCTGTTGAGCGGCGAAGTGGACATCGCCTATATCACATCGGCCCCGCTGCTGGAGCCTGTGCGGGATAATCCGGACTTTAGAATCCTGGATGTGCCGACACGTGGCATGATCTACGTTGGATTCAATACAGGTAGTCCACCCTTTGATGATGTAAGCCTGCGGCAGGCCGTGGCCCATGCCACCCAGAAGCAGGACATTTTGACCATCGCCGCTGATAGTATGGGTGTTCTTACCAATACACCGCTGCCGCCGACCATCTTCGGTTACGATCCCGCTCTGGAAGCTGAGGGGCTGGCCTATGATCCGGATGCTGCCCGCGCCCTGCTGGCGGATGCCGGGTACACGCCGGAAAATCCCCTGGCAGTCAGGCTGCTGACGCTGACTTCTCCGACCTATCAGACGATAGCGACAGTTCTACAGGCACAGTTGGCGGAAGTTGGCATAGCGGCGAACATCGAGGCGCTGGATTATGGCGGCCTCCTCTCCGCCATGAACGACGGAGACTATGACATGGTCGTTCTGCGTTATGGTTGGAACGACCCCGATGTGCTGCGCGTGTATCTCTCCGAAGCGGCCATCGGCGGCAGCAACCGTTATTTCTATGCCAACCCGGAGTTCGATGCCCTGGTTGCCGAGGGCCGTCGGGCATTTGATCCAGAGGCACGGCTTGAGGCGTACAGGGAGGCACAGCGCATTCTTATGACAGATGTGCCCTGGCTGCCATTGTATGTGCCGGTCACCAGTGTCGTGGTCAATAACCGCGTGCAGAATGTCGAGGTCGTGCACAGCTATGTCACGTTAGAAAACGCCGAGATTCGGGAATAATCCTTCCATAGCGCCGAGGCTCCAGGCTTCCCCCCTTTG
>JALSTC010000361.1 GCA_026983935.1 Ardenticatenia bacterium | reverse complement strand
CAGCGCGTCCCACTGGGCCTGCTGGGCCATCATCACAATCGCGAAGATGTTGGCTCCCACAGAGAAGTTTTCCGCCTGATTGCCGATCACCAGCGCGTCGAAATCGCTGTCCAGCCGCTCCAGCGCCCGGTACGCCATCTTGATAATGTCTTCATCAATGGCATTGACTTTGGTATGGAATTCGAGCAGCACCACCCCATCGCCCATATCAATCAGGCTGGCCCCGGCGTTGCGCTCCACTTCTTTGCCTTCGGCCTTCATGTCCGCGATGACGTAGACATTGGGGTCAACGGGCATATCCACATAGCCCTTGCTGGCCGGATCATAGTAGCCGGTGACAATACCTTTCTCGCTGCGGCGGTAGAACATCTCATGGCCGCCCGCCAGCATCTCCTTCACCCAGTCCGCCACCGGATAGCCATCCGCTTCCATACGCGGGATCGAGTCGGCCACCCCGATCGCGTCCCAGATTTCGAACGGGCCGAGTTCGTGGTTGAAGCCCCACTTGTTGGCATTGTCCATGCTGAGGATGTTGTCGGCGATCTCGCCGTACATCCGCGAGGCGTAGGACAGATAGAAAGCATGCAGCGCCCAGAGGAATTTGCCGGCGCGGTCATCTTCGTTGATCAAAGCCTTGATGCGTTCGCCGACATCTTCGATCTTGCGATGTTTGCCGACACTCTCAAAACGCACTTTGACCGGCGGTTCATATTCGAACGTCTCCAGATTGAGCGTCCAGAACTGGCGCTCGCCGTCCACGAATGTCTTCTTATAAAAGCCCTGCCCGCTCTTATTGCCCAGCCAGCCCTCATCCAGCAGCTTCTGAATGACGCGCACCAGCTTCTCATTCTTGAGCACTTCGCGCTCAAGATCATCGGGAATGGCCTTGTACAGATTTTCGCTGACGTGGGCCAGCACGTCATTGCCCACCAGATCATTGAGGCGGAAGGTCGCCGTCTTGGGACGCCCGATCAGCGGCCCTGTGAGGCTGTCCACCTCGGCAACGGTATAGCCGTTTTCGATGGCGTAGGCGATTGTATAGCTGCCGACGATGCTGATGAAGCGGTTGGCGATGAAGTTGGGCGTGTCCTTGCAGAGCACAACGCCCTTTCCCAGCACACGCCTGCTGAAGTTCGTCATGAAATCGAGCAGTTCGGGATCGGTCTTCTCGTGCGGGATCACTTCCAGCAGTTTGAGGTAGCGCGGAGGATTGAAGAAATGAGTCCCCAGGAAGTGCCGCTGAAATTCCTCGCTGCGCCCCTCGGCAATGGCATTGATGCTCAACCCGGAGGTGTTGGTGCTGACGATCGCGCCGGGCCTGCGCACGGTCTCCAGCTTTTCCATCAGCCCCTGTTTGATGTCCAGCCGCTCGACGATCACCTCAATGATCCAGTCGGCGTCAGCGATGCGATCCAGATCATCTTCCAGGTTGCCCAGCGTGATCAGCTCCGCGTCGGCCTGGCTGTAAAGCTGCGCCGGGCGGCTTTTCTGCATGGCCGCGAAGTTCTTGAGCACAATGGCATTGCGGGCCTCAGGCGGATCGCCGGGTTTGGTGTCTTTCGCCGGAATATCCAGCATGACCACCGGGATGCCAACGCCGGCCAGCAGCGCCGCGATGCCGCTGCCCATCGTGCCTGACCCGATCACTGCGGCCTTGCGAATCTGGTAGCTCATAACCACCCCTTTCTTCGCTGAAAACCGGCGGGAGCGGACGAAACCGCCCCCGCCAATATTCGTTCAGTTCAATTCTCGGCTGCTGTAGCCCAGGATACGCCGGGCCACGATCAGCAGGTTGATCTGTCCCGTGCCCTCGTAAATGTCGTTGATCTTGCCGTCACGCATCCATTTCTCAACCAGCCACTCCCGGCTGTAGCCCTTCATGCCCAGCAGTTCAACCGCCTTCTGCGTGACCCAGGTCACCGCCTTGCCCGCTTTGGCCTTCGCCATGGAGGCTTCCAGACTGTTACGCTGGCCGTGATCCAGCATAGAAATGGCCCGCAGCGTCAGCAGGTAAGCAGCCTTCATCTGCGCTTCCATCTCCAGCACGTCGCGCTGAATGGCTGTCAGCTCGCGGCGCGGCCTGTCATAGGGGATTTCGATGCCCTCCTTCTTGAGCCGCTCCTTGACGAATTCCAGCGCCGCCCGGCCAACACCCAGCGCACTGGCCGCCACCAACGGACGCGAGGCATCAAAGGTGGCCATTGCGCCTTTGAAGCCCTTCTTGCTGCTTTCCTTACGGACTTCCGGATCGCCCAGGATGTTGTCATAGGGAATGCGGGCGTTCTGGAAGCTGATCGCCACCGTGTCGCTGGCGCGGATGCCGTGCTTGATCTCCGCTTTGGTGACGGTCACGCCGGGCGTCCCGGCTTCCACGACAAACGGCTTCATCCCGGCACGTCCTGCCGATTTGTCCACCGTCGCCCAGACGACGCAGATGCCGTTCGATTCGTTGAGGGCCAGCCCGCCGTTGGTGATGAAAATCTTCTCGCCGTTGAGCACCCACTCGTTCGTTTCCGGGTCAAGCACCGCTGTCGTCTCAATGGCTTTGGTATCCGAACCGGCATTCGGCTCGGTCATGGCCATTGCACCCCATTTGGGGTCGTCACCTTCCGCAAAGCGGCGCAGGAAGCGCTCCTTCTGCTCCGGCGTGCCCACCGCCTCAATGGCCGACCCGGCCAGCAGCGCCGACGGCATGCAGAGATACTGCCCGGCATCCCCCCAGGAGAGCGCCTCCACCTGGAACATCATGCTCAGGTAAGTGGTGCCGGGGCCTTTCTTTTCTTTCTTCTCCTCCGGCGGCTCCTTGAGCTTATCCAGCGCACGCTTTTGCTGGTCGCGCAGCACCGGCCAGATCATCTTGATGAAATCCACCGGGCGCTCATGTTCGTGTTCATCCAGGTAGCGCGAAGCCGGGCGCATGATGCCCTGGGCCAGCGCCTCTGCCATTTGCTTTTCCCGCAGTACCCTTTCGGGAATCT
>JALSTC010000360.1 GCA_026983935.1 Ardenticatenia bacterium | reverse complement strand
CCTTCTTCGGCTCCTGATAGCCAGGCATCCACCGTATGCCCTTATTCGCTTTGCTCTACGTGATTCGGAGAAATTGAAGTTCTCGCTTCTCTATTCTCTTGTTAAGGTGCGTTTGACCCTACAAGGCAACAGCCCGACATCACGCCGGGCTGCTTGTTTCACCCAAAAAACGCCATGTCTCACAAATGTGTTATGTGGTCGTTGCGTTTGTTTCGTTCGCCAAAATTGCAGGGTCTCCTCTTATCAAGGTGCCCATAGTCTAGCGCACGGATCGGGAGATGTCAAGGATTGATTTGCAAAAAGTCGGGAAGTGGATGGTGTCGGTGTCCGGAGGCTGTACTGGCCTCAGGCTGGCGTTTGTGGAGCCGGTGAGTTTAAGTGGTGATTTTGAGCATAACATGGATTTAACGTATAATATCTACAATCGCGGTCAGGTGTTTCGTCCAAGAATCGCCATTCATGCCAAACCTGACGATCGTTTTTCTCCGCTTGTTTCAGTATAGAGGAGGTTTTCTTATGTTTAAGAAGAGTACCGCCCTTTTCGTCGCCCTGCTGCTGCTTCTGTCACTTGTGCCAGCGCCGCTCCAGGTCACCGCGCAGGATGGACCGGTCGAGGTCACTTTCTGGCATGCCATGAGCGGCAGCCGCGCTGAGGTTGTTCAGGAGATCGTTGATCGGTTCAACGAAGCCAACGACGACGTGCAGGTGAACGCAGAATTCAAGGGCAGCTATGCCGAGACCCTGACGGCTGCCGTCGCCGCTTACCGCGCCGGTGAAGCACCGGACATCGTCCAGGTTTATGAGGTCGGTACGCGCACCATGCTTGACTCCGGGGCCATTGTGCCCGTGATGGAAGTCAGCGGTGGCGAACTTGACCCCAGTATTTTCGTGGAGCCGATCCTCAACTACTACACCGTTGATGACCAACTGTGGTGCATGCCCTTCAACAGCTCAACGGCCATGCTCTACTACAATAAGGACATGTTTGAAGCCGCCGGGCTGGACCCCGAGGCCCCACCGCAGACCTTCAGCGAATTGTATGACATGGGGATGCAGATTCTGGATTCCGGTGTGGCTGACGGCGTGATCGCCTTTGGTTGGCCAGCCTGGATCATAGAGCAGATGTTTGCCATCCACGATCAATTCCTGGCCAACAACAGCAACGGTCGTGAAGGTCTGGCAACCGAGGTCTACTTCAACAGTGACTTTGGCGTCGAAGTGCTGACCCAATGGCAGCGCTGGGCAGAGGACGGCCTTCTTGTCTACGGCGGGCGCGAATACCGCGCCAACGATCCATTCATCGCCGGGGAATTCCCTATGCTGATTCAGAGCACATCCAGCCTGGGGGGCATCCAGCGCAGTGTCGAGTTTGAGCTGGGTACCGCGTTCCTGCCAACGCTTGATGGCTATGAGCGGGCGGGCAACAATGTTGTCGGCGGTGGCTGCCTGTGGACAATGGCCGGTCAGCCTGACGAGCACTATGATGCTGTGTGGCGCTTCTTCCAGTTCCTCTCTGAGGATGAACAGGCGATCACGTGGCATCAGGGCACGGGCTACTTCCCCGCGACCAAGAGCGCCGTTGATGCGCTGGAAGAAGCAGGCTGGTTTGAGGAGAATCCCAACTTCCTGACGGCTTTCCAGCAGATTCTCTCCGGTCACGACACGCCTGCCTCACGGGGCGTGCTGCTCGGTGACTTTGTCACCATCCGTGACATTGAGGATACGGCCTTCGAGGAGATCATCGTCAATGGAGCCGATCCTTATGAGGCATTGACTGCTGCCACCGAGGAGGCGAACCAGATACTGGAGGACTACGCCAGCCTGAACGCACCGCAGTAGTCGCCGTCCCGGGGCGTTAGCACGCGCCCCATGTTGATAGTACGCCAGGCCCTTGGCGCGGTCAGATGGCCGTGCCGGGCCTGGTTTGCCAGATAGATTCCCTGAGGTGACTGCATATGGATGCCCACCAACCCGTTTTCCCTAATCGGATTCTCCCTTATCTCTTGCTGGCCCCCAGCGCCATCCTGGTGATTATCTTTTTCATCATCCCGGCCCTGCAGAGCCTTGAACTCAGCTTTTACCGCGTCAATGCCATCAGCGGGCGGCGGCTTTACATCGGGCTGGAGAACTTCACACGGCTGTTGCAATCTCAGGAGTACGTTAATTCCGTCGGCACCACGGTGATTTTCATAGTCTTCGTGGTGACGGTCGGCCTGAGCTTCAGCCTGCTGCTGGCCATCGGTGCCAGCCAGCCGATCAGGGGGTTTGGCCTTTATCGCACGCTGTTGATCTGGCCCTATGCGCTTTCACCGGCTATCGCGGGTGTGATCTGGGCATTGCTCACCGACCCGACCATCGGCCTGCTGACCCACTGGCTCAGCCAGATCGGCATCGAATTCAACCGCAACACCAACAGCACGCATGCCGTGCTCTTCGTCAGCATTGCCGCCACGTGGAAGATGGTCGGCTATAATGTGGTTTTCTTCCTCGCCGGACTCAAAAACATTCCGCGGGAAGTGATAGAGGCTGCTTCACTCGATGGCGCGAATGGTTGGGTGCGCTTCTGGCGGATGACATTCCCGCTGCTGACACCGACCACGCTTTTCCTGCTGATCATGAACACGCTTTACGCGGCCTTCCAGACATTCGGCCTGATTGATGTGACCACGCAGGGCGGCCCCGGACGCGCCACCTACATGTTGATTTACAAGCTGTATAATGACGGCTTCAAAAACGCAAACCTGATCGGCTCCGCCTCGGCGCAGTCCATTCTGCTGCTGATCTTTGTCGCCGTGCTGACTGTAATTCAGTTTCGTACTGTGGGACGGAGGACATTCTATCAATGAGTACCGTAACTTTGCGGAATCCACTCCCGGCGCGGACTGCAGCCACCCTTCAAGATGTTCGGCGCAATGTGCTCTATCCCACAATCATGCATGCCCTGATGATCCTCGGGGTGCTGATTGTTGTCTTCCCGGTGATCTAT
>JALSTC010000359.1 GCA_026983935.1 Ardenticatenia bacterium | reverse complement strand
GGCACTCCCCGCCCGCTGGAAATCGAGGAATACACCCACTTCAGCATGATCGGGCGCTACACCGCCGGAGCAGCCCGGCTGCCCTTTTTCCCGCTGCGCAGCCACACTGGCAGCGACCTGCCCCACCACAACCCACGCATCAAAACGGTCAAGAGTCCCTATGAAAACGGCGAAGAAATCGCGGTCGTGCCGCCGCTCAATCCGGACGTGACCATCATCCATGCACCGCGCTGCGACAGGCGCGGCAATACACAGCTCTGGGGGCTGCTCGGCGTGCAGAAGGAAGCAGCTTTTGCCGCCGACAAAGTGATCGTCGTGGTGGAAGAAATCGTGGACGAACGGATCATCCGTGCTGACCCCAACCGCACCCTGATTCCCGACCTGATCGTGGATGCCATCGTGGTCGAGCCTTACGGCGCGCATCCTTCCTATGTTCAGGGCTACTATGACCGCGACAATGCCTTCTATCTGGCCTGGGGCAAGCTCTCACGCGATGTGGAACAGACCAACGCATGGCTGGACGAATGGGTCTACGGCGTTCGCGATCGGGCCGAATACGTCAGGAAACTTGGCGAGGAAACGCTGGCACGGCTCAAGCCCGGCGAAGCAGTGGCAGGGCCGGTCAATTACGGCGCTTATACATGACGGCGCACAGGGGAGGGCGACATGACAGTCGAACGCGAACCGATTTTCTGGCGGGGTCACCTGGTCGGCCATATTGAGGAACCGACAAAATATCCCGTCTTGTGGCGCGGCAGGTGGATTCCGGCGGAAAGTGAAGATACCCAACGCTTCCTCGCCGCACTGGAAAAAGGAAGCATCATCTGGGTCGAATACGGCACTGCCCCCCAGAAACATGTGGCGGCGGTGGAACAGTGTCCTCAGGACACGATTGAACTCCGACTGGAGATGGATGAATCGGGCACGATTCATGTGAATCCCTTCAAAAAGAACGGGTAGGAACGAATGACCGATTACACCGCTTCTGAAATGATGATCGCCGTTGCAGCGCGACCACTGCGCGAAGCGCGGACAGTTTTTGTGGGCGTCGGTCTGCCCAACATTGCCTGCAATCTGGCCCGCCGCACCGGCAATCCCGACCTGGCGCTGATCTACGAATCGGGCGTCTTTGGGGCGCAGCCCGCCCGCCTGCCGCTCTCCATCGGCGACCCGACGCTTGTCAGCGGCGCGACCGCCGTCATGCCGATGGCCGACCTGTTCATGTTCTATCTGCAGGGCGGGCTGGTGGATGTGGCACTGCTCGGTGCGGCGCAGATTGACCGCTTCGGCAACCTCAACAGCACCGTGATCGGCGACTACGCAGCACCCAAAGTACGGCTGCCGGGCAGCGGCGGCGCATGCGAAATCGCCATCAACGCCGGGCAGGTATTGATCATCACCCGCCTGAACAAGCGCACCTTTGTGGAAAACGTGGACTTTCTCACCAGCCCCGGCTACCTCTCCGGGCGGGCACAGCGAGAGGCATTCGGCATCCCCGGCGGCGGGCCGCAGCAGGTCATCACCGACCGCTGCCTGTTTGACTTTGACCCTGTGACAGGCGAGATGCGCATTGCGGGATTGTATCCCGGCGTAACCATTGAGGAAGTGAAAGCCAACGTCGGCTGGGATGTGGCCGTTTCACCCGCGCTGGTCGAAGTCCCACCGCCGTCAGAGGAAGACCTGCGCCTGATGCGTGAAACGCTCGACCCGGACGGTCTGTATCGGGGATAATGTGTTTGCCGCGTACAGGACGCCTACCTGGAGAATCGATACATGTCCGAATCCGTTGATCGTGTAAATGCCGTCGTCGCGGGGCATATCTGCCTGGATGTGATCCCGACCTTTGGCCCGCGCCAGGAAAGCTGGCAGGAGTTGTTCGCGCCCGGCAGGCTCGTCAATGTCGGCCCTGTAGTGACGGCCACCGGCGGCGCGGTTTCCAATACCGGCCTGGCGCTGCACCGGCTGGGCGTGAAAACAGAGCTGATCGGCAAGATCGGCACAGATATGTTCGGCAGCGCCATCCTGGATATCCTGCGGCACTACGACGAGGCCCTGACCCGCCGTATGATCACCGACGCCAGCGAAACCACGTCCTATACAATCGTCATCAGTGTGCCCGGCATTGACCGCATGTTTTTCCATTACACCGGAGCCAACGATGGCTTTGGCGCGGATGATGTGCCCGTTGAGAGTCTGGCGGGCGGGCGGATATTCCATTTTGGCTATCCGCCCGCCATGCGCCGTATGTACCTCAATGAAGGGCGCGAACTGGTCACGCTGATGCAGCGGGTGAAAGCCGCCGGGATGACCACTTCCCTGGATATGGCCTACCCGGAGCCTGACTCCGAGGCCGGGCGGATAGACTGGGCATCGATTCTGGCCCGCGTGCTGCCATATGTGGACATCATTCTGCCCAGTCTGGAAGAAACGCTGTTCATGCTGGATCGTCCCCGCTTCGAGGCCTTCATCGCCAGGGGTGCGCCGATGGAACAGGTGGACGGTGCACTGCTGCACGACCTGGCCGGGCGGCTGCTGGATATGGGTGCAGCGATGGCCGTCCTCAAGCTGGGCGACCAGGGTCTTTATGTCCGCACAACGTCAGAGGCCGCCAGCCTGAGACTGCCCGGCCTTCCTCAGGTTGACGACACGTGGCAGAGCCGTGAACTGCTGGCCCCCTGCTTCAAAGCTGATGTCGTCGGCACGACCGGGGCCGGAGACTGCACCATTGCCGGGTTCCTGGCCGGGCTGCTGAAAGGCCTGCCCATCGAGGACGTCATGACCGGCGCGGTCGCGGTCGGCGGCTTCAACGTGGAAAGCGCCGATGCCGTCAGCGGCATCCCGCATTGGGACACCGTGCAGGCACGCATCGGGGCTGGTTGGGAACGCCACGAACCGACGCTATCCCTTGACGGCTGGCAGTGGGACGCTGTAAAAAACATCTGGGTTGGGCCGCATGATCATGCACAACCAACAGGAGAGAGAACACC
>JALSTC010000358.1 GCA_026983935.1 Ardenticatenia bacterium | reverse complement strand
ATCTGAAAGTCCCTCCCCATGCGAAGGGGAGGTGTCGCGGAGCGACCGAGGGGTAGGACGGCTGTTGCTTAAGCATCAAGCGTGTACGGTCAAAGGGGTGCAGTGATTGCGCAGCACGGAGGACCCCCATCCCCCCTTCGGGGTACTTCCCCCTGTGAGGGGGAAGGGCTTGTGCGGCTCACGGAAGCCCCTCCCCATGCGAAGGGGGAGGTGTCGCGGAGCGACCGAGGGATAGAGCGGCCGGGAGACAGCAGAATGGGATGGACTGGTATAGTGTTTGACAAGGCACAGCGACCGGAATAAGCGTATCGCAATGAGACGAACGGATACATCACTACAGGGCTGGAGCCTGCCGGGTCGACCGACACGGTTGGGGGGCGCGCAGGTCTTGCAGGCCGGCACTGGCGCGGGTGCGGAGACCACGGTGTTGTGGCGTGTGCTGGCATGGGCCGCGGGAGTGACCATCTTTGCCGCCGTGGCGCCGTTCGGTGGCGAGATCGTCCTGATAGGGGCAGCCATGCATGCCATGCGGGGAGCGCGGCAGACGGTCGAGGCCCTCCTGGTGCTGGCACTAACGATCATGATCAATAAGACGCTGGTCCCCGTAGACATCTCCATCTTGCGTTGGGTCGTACTCGTCGCTGCGGCCGGTCGGACCCTTTGGGACAGCGTCATCCTCGGGTTGCCGGTTCCCAGAGCCTTCTGGTGGCTTACGGTGCTGGTTGTAACGCTCGTGCTTTTCGCTGTGACGGCCAGTCGGTTGCCCACCGTGTCGCTCTTCAAGTCGCTCTCGTTTTACATGGGAACGGCCACGGCACTGGTGGCTCTCTACCGGACGAGGAGCCTGTCCGACTACTGGCACTTGCTTCTGCTTACGCTCAGTGTATTTGTGATTCTGGGCAGTCTGCCGTTGTACTTTTTCAGGGAATACGGATTTGCGCGAAATGGAGTTGGCTTTCAGGGACTGCTGACGCATCCGCAAACATATGGGACTATCACGGCCGTGCTGACGGCTTACGTGACCGGGCTAATCGTATTTGATCAGAAGCGTTCCTGGATTTTGCTCTCAACGATGGTGGTCGGTTGGGGGGGCGTCTATTTTTCACAGTCGCGCACGGGGATGTTGGCGCTGGTGCTGTCCGGAATAATGGTGGTGGGCCTGGCGTTGCTCAAGCCTCGCACCTGGTTGCCGCATCTCCGGCAGGCGATGACGCTCCCCACACTGACGGTGGGCGTGCTGGCGCTGGGGACATTCGGGGTGCTCTTTGGGCCGAGATTGTCTGAAGGGCTGGTAAGTTTTCTACTGAAAGATGAGGCATCTCAGAATGTGATAGGTGCTCTGGAGGAGTCCCGAGGTGGCCTAGTCGAACGCTCGATGAAGAACTTTCGCGCGGCGCCGCTCACGGGCATCGGTTTGGGCGTGCCTTCCGAACTTGAAGACGCGAAGATCGAATATGGGCCATTGGGTGTTCCGATCAGCGCGAGCGTGGAGAAGGGGTTTCAACCGACCGCCGTTCTGGAGGAAATTGGCATCGTAGGAGCCGTGCTTCTGGTGCTCTTCCTGATCGTCTTGCTCGCCCCGGTCATGCGTCGGGGGACGATGCCGCTGGCGTGGATGATGCTCGCCATGTTACTGATCAATATGGGCGAAGCAATTCTTTTCGCCATCGGGGGGAATGGGCTGTTCGTGTGGGTATTCTTATGCATGGCATATATATCAGTTCAGGATTGAGCCATGTGCCGGGTTTGAATAATAGTGGGGGGATGTATGCTTCGAATTGGTGTTGATGCGATGAATATACGTCGAGGTGGCAGTGTAACTCATCTGGTAGAGCTATTAAAAGCGGCAAATCCCATCGCACATGGAATTTCTGAAGTAATTGTATGGACGATTCCCCAGACAGCGCCCCTGCTGCCTAAAAGATCATGGTTGAACGTTGTGGTTGATGAGGTGTCTCATAAATCATTGTTGAATTGGATTGCATGGCAAAGAACATTCCTTTCCATGAAGTCATCACATCATTGTGACCTGTTGTTTATTCCCGGTGGATTGTATCTGGGTTCATTTCGCCCGTACGTGACTATGTCGCGTAATTTGCTTCCGTTTGATATAAATGAACGCCGGCGTTTTGGATGGACGCCTACTCGAATGCGCTATCATGCGCTTGAACGTGGGCAAGCAGCTACTTTTCGCCATGCTGCAGGGGTCATCTTCTTGACTAGGAATGCGCATCAGGTGACGGAAAAACGTATAGGCTCACTTTCTGCAAGAACAACTATAATACCGCATGGCGTCAGCGATACCTTCCGGAGAGAACCTCGGAAGGCACGGAAGAGAAGTGAAATCACTCCTTTGAAGCCCTTTCGATGGCTTTATGTTTCTATCGTCAACTGGTATAAGCACCAGTGGAATGTGGCGGAGGCAGTAGTTCGATTGAAAGCTGAAGGATATCCAGTACAGCTGGATTTGGTTGGTCCAGCGTATAAACCGGCTTTGAAACATCTGATGAAAATCCTGAAAAAAATCGATCCTGAAGGTAGCGTTATTCAGTATTATGGACATGTGCCATATGAGAATCTAGGTGAATTTTACCAGGGAGCAGATGCTTTCGTTTTTGCTTCAACCTGTGAAACATTTGGGCAGATATTAATAGAGGCAATGAGTTCCGGATTGCCGATAGCATGTTCCAATAGAAGCGCAATGCCGGAATTGTTGGGAGAAGCCGGTTTGTATTTTGATCCGGAAAACATCGAAGATATTGTGGGCGCTTTAAGGAAATATATGGATGATTCAGATTTGCGCGAGAAACTCTCTGTTGCGTCATATGAGCAAGCTAAGATTTATGATTGGGAAAAGTGTGCAGAGCAGACATTCTCCTTTATTGCCGAAATTGCAAAATGCTCGAAATTCTGAGAATTTAGATGAGATGATCATGTGCCTGGATGAATCTCATTTTAATGATGTCTAAAAAAAATTTATGCTTTATGC
>JALSTC010000357.1 GCA_026983935.1 Ardenticatenia bacterium | reverse complement strand
GCCAATGCCTCCTGGTTCGCCTGGGGTTACGGCTGGCCCAAGCAGCAGGATGACGTGGCCAGCACCAACTTCACCCTGCTGGCCATGGACCTGCTGGCGAGCTTCACCAAAGACATCCATCTCACATGGGAAGTCCGCGACGAAACAATCCTCTCCGAGGCAATGGACGCCAAACGGCGGGCCTATCGCTTTGGTCTGCCGGGTGAGGAGTGATGCGCGGGCAGTTGGACGAATTGCTGCAAGCCGCGGAACTGCTGCTGCTTGGCGGCGACCCCGATGATGCGCTGGAAATGCTGGACGAGGCCGTCCGGCTGGCCCCGCAGGACACCCTGCCCTTCACCCGCCGCGCCAAACTGCTGATCACTCTCGGCGGGACGGATCACCTGCGGCGGGCGGTCACCGACCTGGAGCAGGCGATCGCACTGGGAGCAGACAGCGCCGACTGCTGGTTCCATCTCATGCGTGCACATGCCAAGCTGGGCGACCTTCCGGCGGCGCGGGCAGCCCTGGCACAGGCACAGGCCCTCGCGCCGGATGATCTCCGGCTGGCGGCATGGGGCGTCCGGCTGGCCGCGCAGGCAGACGACCCGGCGGAAGCCCTGCGGTTGGTACAGGCCGTCCGCCAGACCGCGCCGGACGACTTCCACTGGATGCGGCAGGAAGCCGAGCTGCTGATGATGATGAGCGACTATGGCCGGGCGCGGCAGGCCCTCACCGCCCTGATCGCTCGCCATGCCCCGGCGGAAATTGCACCCGGTACGTGGGATGCCGCCACATGGACGAGCATTTACCTCAAGCGGGCGGAAGCCTGCCGCTGTCTGGGTGACCTTGCCGCCGCGCTGGATGACCTCGCACGGGCGGAGGCGCTGATCCCCGATGAGCCGGGAATCTCCTTTATGCGCGGCCTGATCCGCTGGCAGCAGGGCGACGCCGATGGCGCATTCGATCTGCTGTGGGGGGCGCTGGCCACCGCAGCGCCGGATGTGCGGGCGGGTTTCTGGGAGGAACTGGCGGACTACCCCCACCGGGGAAAACTGGCGGCGACGCTGGACAGGTACAACCGGTCCGCAAAGTAGGCCGCCCGCGCCGCAGATGGTATGCGCAATTCCTGCTACAATAGGGGCAGAGCGAGTGTATAGGAGCACAAAACATGGCCGCGACGCTGACAATCCCCGCATCCACGACTCTGCCCGCTGGTGAGATCGTGGCAGTGGACGTCTCGCCGGAGGCTTATCTGGCGCGCTACGCAGAGACGCATCACGAGTGGGTGAAAGGCATGGTACTTAAAATGACGCCCGTATCTGCTCAACACACACAACTGGTGGACTACCTGCGCGACATACTACGTACCTACTTCGACCTGAAACCTGTCGGGGTAGTGTTCAGCGAACCATTCGTGATGCGTATGGACACTGTAGAAGCCATCCGCGAGCCAGATTTGCAGGTGATCCTCAACGACAATCCGGGCAAACTGACCGACACGGGCATGATTGGTCCGGCAGACATTTGCATCGAAGTGGTTTCGCCGGAAAGCGTTGCACGGGATTATGGTGACAAGTTCGCCGAGTACGAAAAAGCTGGCGTGCGCGAATACTGGATCATTGACCCCATCCGCCAGCGCTGCCAGTTCAATCGCCTGACAGATGCGGGCGTGTATGCTGTTCCCCTGCCGGACGACGCGGGGAATTACCGCACGCCGCTGCTGCCGGGGCTGGCACTGCATGTGCCCACGCTATGGCAGGAGGAATTGCCGGGCATCCTGGAAGTCGTCCGCACGGTGCAGGCCATGCTCGGTGCGGTGTAGCAACAAGCCCCCCGCTTTTCAAAACGCCTGACACACGTCCCCGCTGCGTGGTACAATTCCCCCCAGAGCAACCCACAACCCAAGAAGCGAGACAAGCCCTATGACCGAATACGAACCCGTCATCGGCCTGGAAGTGCACGCCGAACTGCTCACCAATAGCAAGATGTTCTGCGGCTGCGCGGTGGTGGACAGCACCGAAGCCCCGCCCAACACCGTCACCTGCCCGGTCTGCCTGGGGATGCCGGGCGTGCTGCCCGTGATCAACGCGCAGGCGGTGGAAATGGCGCTGATGGTCGGGCTGGCGCTGCACTGCCAGATTCCACCCTTCAGCCAGTTCGCCCGCAAGAACTACTTCTATCCCGACCTGCCCAAAGGCTACCAGATCAGTCAGTACGAGTATCCGCTGGCCGTCCACGGCTACATTGACATTGACCTGCCGGATGGCAGCACCAAGCGCGTCGGTGTCACCCGCGCCCATCTGGAAGAAGACACCGGCAAGCTGACCCACGTCGGCAACGGCAGCAGCCTGGTGGACCTCAACCGGGCGGGCGTGCCGCTGCTGGAGATCGTCAGCGAGCCGGACATGCGCAGCGCGGAAGAAGCCGAAGCCTACGCCCGCAAGCTGCGCAGCATCCTGCAGTACCTGGGCGTCAATCACGGCGACATGTCCAAAGGCGTGCTGCGCTTTGAGGCCAATGTCAGCGTGCGACCGGTCGGCTCCGATGAACTGCGCACGCGCACCGAGATCAAGAACCTGAACAGCATCCGCAGCATGACCCGCGCCATCCGTAAGGAAGTCGAGCGCCAGATCGACCTGTGGGAATCCGGCGAGGGCGTGCGGCAGGCCACACTCGGCTGGAATGAAGCCAGCCAGCAGATCGTGATCCAGCGTGTCAAAGAAAGCCCGGACGACTACCGCTATTTCCCGGAACCCGACCTGCCGATCGTCAAGATCAGCGAGGCCGAAGCCGAGGCCACACGCGCCCGCCTGCCGGAGCTGCCCGATGCCAGGCGGGCACGCTTCATCGAGCAGTTCGGGCTGAGCCGCACCGACGCCGCGATCCTGGTGGCGGAGCGGGCCGTGGCCGATTACTACGAGGCAGCGGTCGCGGCGGGGGGCGACCCGCAGCAGGTGGCCAACTACCTGATCGGTGAGGTCTTCCGCCTGATGAACGCCGACGGCCT
>JALSTC010000356.1 GCA_026983935.1 Ardenticatenia bacterium | reverse complement strand
GGGTGGGACGCTCAGCCTCCTGCTGGGTACGCGGGAGCAGCCCGACGGTGTGGTGGCCATGGCCGCCCCGCTTGAGCTTGACCAGCCGCTGATGTCCTACGCCCGCTGGCTGAAGTGGGTCTGGCACTATACTTCGAAGCACCTCGATGAGCGCTTCTATCGCATTGACGCCCGGCTGCGGGAGCTTCAGACCGCGCGGGGTGAGCCGGTGATCGGACGGGCGGCTTACGGCCATTTTCCCGTCGCCAGCCTGGCCGAACTGTACGACCTGATGCAGGTGACAACCCGCCGCCTGCCGGAACTGACCGCGCCGCTGCTGCTGATCTACTCTGAGGGCGACCAGACCGTGCCCATGCGCAATCTGGAGAAGGTCGCCGGGCGGGTCGGGACGCCGGAAGCTGACCTGCACACCCTGCGCCTGACGCAGAGCGACCACCTGCTGACGCTGGATGTGGAGATGGAAACGGTCTTTGAGGCCGCCGCCGATTTTGCGGCACGATATGCGGGCGGATAGGGTCGTCCGGAAGGGGGCACGATCATGGTGATCGCCTGGGGCAAAGTGCTGCCCGTGATCATCTCGATTGCCATCATCATCCTGATCGCTATCCTGCGCGAATACTCGAAAACGGTGGCGGCGATCACGGCCACAATGCCGGTCACGATCCCGCTGAGCCTGTGGATCG
Organism: Ardenticatenia bacterium; assembly: GCA_026983935.1. Taxonomy (GTDB): domain Bacteria; phylum Chloroflexota; class Anaerolineae; order Aggregatilineales; family Ch27; genus JALSTC01. Next base: position 2,309 of record JALSTC010000356.1, on the reverse strand, counting down.
TGTATGCTGCCGAGGGGGGAGACCGGGCCGCGATCATGCAGTTCGCCGATGCCATGCTGCTCGGCATCCTGCCGACGGTGGTTTTCCTGATTGTGGTGTGGTGGGTGGCGCGGCTGGGCTGGAGCCTGATCCCCATGATCCTGGCCGGTTACGGCGGCTGGGGGCTGGCACTGGGCGCGAGCTTCCTGCTCCGGCGCTTGCTGGGTGGGGGATGACGATGGCTATTGAGCCGGAGCCGCTTTCGTCATCGCGTTCAAGCTGATGATCGGCCACATGGGCTGCACATCCATATCCAGCCCGTCGCGCTGACCCTGCATAAAGCGGTGATAGCCCGCCGCCGCGATCATGGCCGCGTTGTCTGTGCAGAGCTGCAGCGGCGGATAGTAGACTGGCAGACCGGCGCGTCTGCGCATTTCGCCGCGCAGCAGCCGGTTGGCGCTCACGCCGCCCGCCATCAGGATCGCTGTCGCGCCGTACTCCTCCGCTGCACTGACCGTTTTCTCTACCAGCGCCTCGACCACCGCCCGCTGGAAGCTGGCTGCGGCGTCCGCAACGCGGATGTCCGTCCGCAGCGGGGCGTCGCGCTCTTCGCCGCGTTTGCGCGGCTGTCCTCTGGCGGGCTGGACGGTAACGGCCCGCAGCACTGCTGTCTTAAGCCCGCTGAAGCTGAAATCATAGGGCGCGTCGGTTTTGGCTTTGGGGAAGGTGTAGGCGTGCGTGTTGCCGCCTTCCGAGGCCTTCTGGATGGCCGGGCCACCCGGATAGCCCAGCTTCAGCAGCCGGGCCACTTTGTCGAAGGCTTCGCCCGCCGCATCATCCTGCGTACTGCCGAGGCGTTCGTACTGCCCGTGCCCTTTCACCAGCACCAGCTCCGTATGCCCGCCGGAGACGATCAGCGCCACGACGGGAAAGACGATCTTGTCGGCGTCGTCGGTCAGCCACAGGGAATAGATGTGCCCTTCCAGATGGTTGACGCCGACCAGCGGCAGCCCGCGCCCGAAGGCCAGCCCCTTGGCGAAATTCACGCCGACCAGCAGGCTGCCCGCCAGCCCCGGCCCGCGTGTCACAGCCACCGCTGCCAGATCGTCATAGCCCACATTGGCCTCTTCCATGGCCTGGTGCACGACCGCGCCGATGACCTCAACATGTGCCCGCGAGGCGACTTCCGGGAACACGCCGCCGTAAGGCGCGTGTAATGCCACCTGCGAAGCGACGACGTTCGAGTGGATCGTCCGCCCATCCTCAACGACCGCCGCCGCCGTTTCATCGCAGCTTGTTTCGATGCCCAGGATCAGTGTCATGATGCTGTTTGCCCTCTGTACTGCCGCGCCTGGCTCAAGTGCCAGGCTGAGAATGAAAAGGCCATTTCAATGGACTCATGTCTGGGTGTTCGGCCATCCTGTTAATCCGGTTGGTCGGCTCCTCTACAATTGGAGTGCGACCGGTTGTCCCGGCCTCTGCTCACTTGCCGCCCGCTGCTGCGCTACCCTTTGAGTTCCAGCACCAGGTCTTTACGCATCGGCGTGAGGCTGTGGATGCCGCCGTCCTCCGCCACGTAGACCGTGTCCTCAATGCGGATGCCGAAGCCGCGTTCGGGATAGTACACCCCCGGCTCAACGGTAAAGACGTTGCCGACCTGCAGCACATCTTCATCACTCAGGTGGGAGAAGCGCGGGCGTTCGTGAATCTGCATGCCCAGCCCATGCCCCAGGCTGTGCATATAGCCGACGCTCGTGCCGGGGTGAGAGCGCGAAGTCGGATGACCGTAGCCCTCCAGCACATCCAGCGCGATGAGCTGGTACTTCTGCGTTTTCTCGCCGACCTGCAGCGCGTCCATGACGGCATTGAAGGCTTCCAGTACCTCATGATAGGCTTTCTGCACCTCCGGCGTGGCATGGCCGATGCTCCAGGTGCGCGTCATGTCGTGGAAGTAGCCGGTGTGCAGGTCGCGGGGAAACAGATCGAAGACGATGGCCTGACCCGTCCGCAGCGCTTCGGCATCTTCGCCGTGACTGTGCGGAAAGCCGCCATCGCGCCCCTGGGCGAAGATCATGCCCTCCGGGTCTTCCAGATCGTGCTCCAGGAGCTGCAGCCGCACGAAGCGCTTGACGTCGCCGATGGTCAGCGGCTCGCCGTTGGCTTTGACGACCACGCCGTCCGCAGCGCGGTGCGCGGCGATGAAATCCCACGCCGCCTGCATGACCTGATTGGTGCGCTGCGCGACATCTTTCAGGATCGCGATCTCGTCGGCATCTTTGGTGGCGGCGGCTTCATCGAAGAGCGTATTGGTGCGCTCCCCGACAAACGTG
>JALSTC010000355.1 GCA_026983935.1 Ardenticatenia bacterium | reverse complement strand
CGACGCCGTGAACGAGGCAACTCATTTACGACGGTCTCGTTACGTAAACATCCTACACCGTCGCTCAGCTCCGCGATAAGCGGCGCCAGGGAGGGCGCCGCTTATCGTAAAGCTAACCAACCGCTAGGCTCAACCCAATCATCGCACCGATCTGAAATGTCCTCTCTGGGAATCTGAGTGCGCGTCAATTCGGCCCGGTTGGTTCAGCGCGTTGTTAAGTGGAGCTATAACCTGCCTAAGCGCAGCAAGCAATCATCCGAATATTATTCAATAATTATATTGGATGGAAAAACGTCTCTTTCCAATTGACCAAAAACCAATCGGTATTAACTTGTTATACAGAGTGGTTTTTGGTCAATTGAATAGCACACTTTCTCGTCTTTTTCATCACATTTCTTGTGTTAGTGAATTATCCTGCACAATCAATGCGTTACAGCTAGATTCGCACTTAACAGTGGGTTAGACAGACGTCTATGTTGGTCGTGATAGGCAGAATCTGCCTATTGCCTTTAGCATGGATTCTGGCTAGCATCAAGGGCATGTGGGTCATGATGACCCATCGGTCCCCTCTGATCAACAAGGATGTGCGCCATGAATACCGCTGCCCCCGATCCGTCTGTCTGCCCTTCTCCGATATGGGATCGATTCGTCAAGGTATTGGCGAATCAAGGCGTTAAACAGCATCAGTTGCGCTGGTACGCCTACCGCGTCGAACAGTATCTGCAGGCGAATGGGGGCAGGTCTGTGGCACGGCACGACGCCGCCGTCCTGAACCGGTATCTGTCGGTGCTAGGCGGAAAAAAAGGGCTTACGGAGTGGCAGTACCGGCAGGCCGTGGAGGCCCTGCGGCTATTCTGGCTCCATGCGGTGGGCGCACCCTGGGCACAGCAGGTGGACTGGGGTTATTGGAAGGACTCAGCACGCGGCCTGGAGGCGCGGCATGCGACCGTTGCCCGGGAGGCCGCCCTGGCCGGGGAGCCCGGGCCGCCGCAAGGCCCGCCCGGACCGCTGGATCGGATTCGCAACCGGCACCCGGAGCTGATCCGCGCGCTGATCGCCGAGATCCGCCGGCGCAACTATTCCATCCGCACCGAACAGGCCTACGAGCAGTGGGTGTGCCGCTTCAGCGCCCACTTCTCCGGCCGCGACCCGCGGACACTGGGCGCCGGAGAGGTCAAGCGCTTCCTCGAACATCTAGCCGTCGACGGACGGGTGGCGGCCAGCACCCAGAACCAGGCCCTCAATGCCCTGGTCTTTCTCTACAAGCAGGTCCTGGGCCGCCCCCTGGACGATCTGGACGGCTTTGCGCGGGCGAAGCGGCCCCGGCGCCTGCCAGTCGTACTCACCCGCACCGAGGCCCGTGCCCTGCTGGCGGCGATGGAGGGCACCCGCTGGCTGATGGCCAGCCTGCTCTACGGGACGGGGATGCGGCTGATGGAGTGTGTCCGCCTGCGGATCCAGGATCTCGACTTCCGCTACCGGCAGATCATGGTGCGCAATGCCAAGGGGGCGAAGGATCGGGTGGTCCCCCTGCCGCAGGCCCTGCGTGCCCCGCTGCGCGCCCACCTGAAGGTGGTTCGCGCGCTGTTCGAGGCGGACCTGGCGCGGGGAGCTGGCGTGCCCTTGCCCGTTGCATCCACTTGTAGGCATCCTCGTCGTACCCCATGAGCAGTGTCGCTGATTGGAAGGAAATCCCAGATGCGACGAGTACATAGGTAATCGTACGGATAGATGGGACAGGTCGGTGACGTCTACGTTTGTTCCAACAGGCATGATCATGCGAGAGATCGGTGATGGAGATGTTCGGAAGTGCCTTGTTCTTCTCAAGGTCTTTCATCGCCCTCATTTCTGCTCATAGAGTGATACCCTGCACTGCAGGGTTCGGGTCGATCACGGCCACGGGGCGTGAAGTCACGATCCTGCGGTTTCCCCGCTGTTAGATCAAACGGGCGGGCCCGGACCTTCGGGAGAGGGGGTGTCCTGCGCGCAGTGGGGCTCGAGGGCGGTGGTGCACGCGGCTCGTATTCACTGCCGGGCCCTCGCTGTCCCGTCCAATCCTGCGCTGCGGTGGGCTGCCGGCACCCTGTATCGAGCGCCAGCCTCCTCGTAACATCGCCGGAGTGCCGTTACGAGGAGGGGTTCTCAGTCCTGGTCGTGCCTAGAACAGCGCTCACAGGGCCTGAACGCCCCACGCATTGGCGTCGGGCGAAGAACAGATCACATGGCTGCGAACTGCATTTCCAGGGCCTTGGGATCACTGCTCCAGGTGGAATGTACCTCCCGGGCCATGGGATCGGGGAAGGTATCCTGTGTGCCGGATTCGACAGCTTCGAGTGACGCCACAGCCACATCGCGGGGGGATGCCTTGGGCATGTCGAGGTCGCGGGCCATGTCGGTGTCGATTGGGCCGGGGAACACTGCGTGGACGGCGATACCCTGTTCTGAAAGACGCTTCCTGATTCCCTGTGTGAGTGAGAAGGCCGCTGCCTTGGAGGCGCTGTAGCCGCCGATCATGGGCATGCTGGCCAGTGAGACGACGGAGAGCACATTCACCATTGCAGCAGGGGTATTTGTGGCAAGCACGGGCGCGAAGGCCCGGGCCATGTTCAGCATCCCATAGTAGTTCGTTTCCATGTCACGCCGGATCAGATCCAAATCGCCCGTCAGCAGGTCGGTAAAGGCAAGTACGCCGGCATTGTTGATCAGCAGATCCACATCGCTGGCCGTCTCTGCGGCGAGGGCAACACTCTCATGGTCGGTGACATCGAGCTTCAGTGGCACTACGCGATCGGGGGCGGTCTGCACGAGCTCCGTGAGTGAATCCGGTTGGCGGGCGGCGGCATAGACGCGAGCCGCCCCCTGTTCCAGAAGTGCTTCAACGAAAGCACGGCCTATGCCGCGATTGGCACCCGTAACCAGAGCGGTGGATTTGTCGATTTTCATATCAGGGAATCTCCTTTGGCAGGTCAACCTGTTGTGGGTGGAACGACTATTCC
>JALSTC010000354.1 GCA_026983935.1 Ardenticatenia bacterium | reverse complement strand
CCGCGCAGGGACTCGGTGCGGCACCTGCTTCGTCACAGGGGGGTGAAGCCGTCATGACTTATCTGCTGGGGATTGACATCGGCACGACGAACGTCAAAACCGTGGTGCTGGAAGCCGAATCGGCGCATGTCCTCGCAGCAGCCGATCAGGAATATCCCATTGCGCAGCCACAGCCCGGTTACGCCGAGCAAAATCCCGATGACTGGTGGGATGCCGTATGCCACACAGCACGGCAGGCCCTGCAAGAATCGGGCGTTGATCCCACAGCAGTCAAGGGCATCGGGCTGTCCGGGCAGATGCACGGCGGCGTTTTTCTGGATGCGGAGAACCGCCCCCTGCGCCCGGCCATCATCTGGGCAGATACACGCAGCGCCCCACAGGTCACCGATCTGATGGCGCGTGCCGACCGGGCCACGCTGGCACAGTATGCGCCGGGACTGCCCGCCGCCGGATTCCTGGGGCCGACGCTGATGTGGCTCGCCGCCCACGAACCGGAGACTCTTGCCCGGACCCGCGTCGTGCTGATGCCGAAGGACTACGTGCGGCTGCGGCTGACGGGCACGATCGGCACGGAGGCCAGTGACGCAGCGGCAACCTGGCTGCTGGATGTGGCGGCGGCGGACTGGTCGGACTGGCTGGTGTCGTACTGCGGCCTGGAGCGCCGCTACCTGCCCCCGGTGGGCCAGTCGGCAGATGTGGCTGGCGGCCTGCTTCCGGAAGCCGCGGAAGCACTTGGCCTGCAGGCGGGTATCCCGGTGGCCGCGGGCGCGGCGGATATGACGGCGCAGGCCCTGGGCTACGGGCTGTATGAGCCGGGCCGGGCGCTGGTAATCGTCGGGACGGGCGGGCAGGTTTTCCACTCATTGACCAAACCGGCGGTAGACCCGGAGCTGCGCTACTACGTCTTCAATCATGCCGTACCGGGGCGCTGGTACGCGCAGGCGGCCATCCTGGCCGCCGGGCTTTCGCTGCGCTGGCTGCGTGATCTCCTCGGCCTGCGCGATCGGGAAGACGCCTATGATCATCTCTCCGCGCTGGCAGCAGACGTGCCGCCGGGGGCAGAGGGGCTGATCTTCCTACCCTATCTGGCGGGCGAACGCACCCCCCATATGGACCCGGCAGCCAGCGGTCTGCTGCTCGGACTGCGGCTGCACCACGGGCCGGGACATGTGGCCCGTGCCGTCATGGAAGGGGTCACTTTCGCGCTGGCCGAGTGCCTGGATATGGTGGCCGATCCGGGCACGGCGGTCATTGCCTCCGGCGGCGCGACGAAGTCCCCGGTCTGGCGGGCCATCCTGTCTGATACCTTCGAGAGGCCGCTCATGCTCTCACACGGCGCACATCACGGCTGCGTCGGCGCGGCCCTCCTGGGTGGCATTGCTGCCGGATTGTATGCCGACTTCGCCGACGCCACCGGACGGCTGCCGCAGCCAGAGGTGGCCGTCACGCCGGATGCAGCGCATGCGGCATTTTATCGCGAGCGCCGCGCCCTCTTCCGCGGCATGTACGACAAACTGCGCGATGATATGCACGCGCTGGCCGGACGGTAGAGGTCAGCGCACCGCCTCGCCTTCCCCACGACCACATACAACGCTAAAACAATGAAGGGGTGAAGAAAGTGAAAGAAAAGCACTTGACACGATGCCCGGAATCGTGATAAAGTGTGCATACGTATGCATCAGCACGGTTTTATTTTGGCGTCATAATGCATACGTATGCATTTTCCACAAGGAGCCGGTCAATGCCCACGATGCACGATGTTGCCCGGAAGGCCGGTGTTTCCCAGAGCACGGTATCCCGCGTACTGAATCCCGACAACACATCTGCCTCCATCAGTCAGGAGACCGTCGATCGGGTGCTGCAGGCTGCGGCGGAACTGGGCTACCGCATCGATCCGCTGGCACGGGCGATGAAGGGCAAATCCACCGGCGTCATCGGCATCATCGTGCGCCGCTTTGACAGCTTTTTGCCCCACGTTATCTCGGCTCTGTCCGACAACCTGCGACAGGCCGGATACACGACGATCGAGGGCGAAGCAGGTAACAATCCCGACGAAACACTCCGCCTCCATACACTCTTTGAAACCCAATTCTGTGACGGCCTGGTCCTCGCCGCCGACCCCAAAGGGCTGAACGAAGAACAGGCCCGGAAAATCTTCAGCAACAAGCATGTGGTGATGACAGCCTGGGGGGTGCCCATGCCGGGGATACCCCTGGTGAACACTGACAACCGCGCCGGGGCGCGGCAGGCCATGACCCATCTGTTTTCACTGGGGCACGAGCGCATTGCCCTCCTGGATGTCGGCTGGTCGGGCGACCACTGGCTGCGCAGGCAGGTATACGAAGAGATGATGACTGCTGCCGGACTGCCCTATGGCGATTATCTGATCGTATCAGATGAGGGGATGCAGGCGGGATTCAATGCCACGCAAAAGCTGCTGTCGCTGAAGCATCCACCCACCGCCATATTCGCGTCAGAAGACCTGCTGGCCTTTGGCGCATTGAAAGCCGCCCATATGCATGGACTGGCAGTTCCAGAGCAGCTTTCGATCGTTGGTTTTGACGATCTCCCCTTCGCCGAATTCAGTGAACCCGCGCTGACTACCGTCCGCCAGCCTGTTCAAGAAATCGCCGAAATCATCAGTCGGCTTTTAGTAGACCTGATTAGCGAGAAGACAACCGTCAACCCATCCAATGAAATCATCCTTGTGGAACCGGAACTGATCATTCGAGAGACAACCGCGCCGCCAGCGCGCTGATGCTGGCAAAGGGGGCAATGATGCGTGGATTCCTGGATGAAGTCGCGGAGCAGCCGGAAGCGCTGTTGCGCATGCTGGATGCCGTGCGCCCTGCCCTGGACGGCGTAACACGCCGGGCAGCCGAAATACAGGATAACCGCATCCGGCGTGTCGTGTTCACAGGTATGGGCGCTTCATACCATGCGGTCTATCCCGCGCTGATCTACCTCACGGAAAGAGGCGTTGATGCCCGTCTCATTGA
>JALSTC010000353.1 GCA_026983935.1 Ardenticatenia bacterium | reverse complement strand
CTGCTACCTTCCGGTCCTGACACGGTTCGGGGGCCCTGCCGCGCAGGACCCGGCCCGAGCCTCTTGCACACAACCATTGCGGGCGGCATACAAGTGGGTTAAGAGTCTACCGTCCCCATGACGCCTTGTCAATTTGCCCTGGGGTGCAAAATCCCTCTTGCATCCTGCCCGTTCAGCAGCTATGATTGTCCCTGCTTCCGGGGCCGCGTGCCCCATACTGGCGATGGAGTCCGCCGCAACCGCCATCATGGCTGATGACTCCTGCCCTGCGTCATACTGCATCATCTCCTGGAAGGAGTCAACAGTGGGAAGCATCCTCTGGGTGGGTATTGGCGGATTCATCGGCGCGGTCCTGCGTCACCTGACCAGTGACGTGGTGCAGCGCATGTCCGGCGGGCATCCGTTCCCCTACGGCACGCTGGCCGTCAACGCCATCGGCTGCCTGATCATCGGGCTGCTGGCCGGGCTGGCAGAAGGGCGTGCCCTGTTCACGCCGGAATCGCGGGCGATGGTTTTTGTCGGCGTGCTGGGGGCCTTCACCACCTTTTCCACCTTCAGCTACGAAACCTCCACCTTTTTCCGTGATGGGCAGACCTTCGCCGGGCTGCTCAATATTGGCGCGCAGCTTGCGCTTGGCCTGGCCGCCGTCTGGGTAGGGAGTGTGCTCTCCCGGCTGGTGTGAAAGACAAAGCGGGCAGCCCCGTCCGGGCCGCCCGCGTTGAAAGCTGATCCGTCACCTGCTGGCGCGGGGTTTACGCCCACTCGGCCAGCAGTTTTTTCGTCTCTTCGTAGTGCCCGGTTTCATCCCGCACCATGTCCTCAAGCTGGACGGAGAGGCCGATCTCTCCGGCTTCGCGGGCCTGTTCAGCGCGGGCGGTGTAGTCGGCGATGGCCTGTTCTTCGGCTTTGGCGATGTTTTCCAGCATTTCTTTGACCGTCGCTGCGGCGGGCACGGGGCGCGGTGTGGTCGTGGGGACGCTGCCCAGTGTGGCGATCTTGTCCGCCAGGAACTGCGCGTGCAGCAGCTCATCGGCGATTTCCGCCTGCATGAACTGCACAAGCTGCGGGCGGTACGGCCCTTTCACCATCGCCGAGTAGACGGTGTACATCAATACGGCCTGGAATTCCCCGGCGAGGTCTTTGTTCAACAAATCGGCCAACTGCTTCTTATCCATCATTTCCTCCTGCAAGCATCTCACTGTTTCAGTGTCATTGGCGATGATAGTTACCTCTGCAGGGAGTATAACGCATTGCGGGGCAGTTTTATACCGGGTTTGTTAAATTCTGGATGAGAAGCCGGGCCGGGGCCGGGGATTTATCCACACCGTTGTTGCCACGCGGCCCCTCCCCCCGCTACAATAACGCCCTGAAGCGGCAGACAACCGAAAGATACTCCCATGGCTGATTCTCCCATTTTGCAGGGACTGAACGACGCACAGCGGCAGGCTGTTTCCACCGGCGACGGGCCGCATCTGGTGCTGGCCGGGCCGGGCAGCGGCAAGACCCGTGTCCTGACGCATCGCGTCGCCTACCTGATCCGGGAGATGAACATCCCCCCGTACCGCATCATGGCCGTGACCTTCACCAACAAGGCCGCCCGTGAGATGAAAAGCCGCATTGAGCGGATGCTTGGCGGGACGGTGTCCGGGCTGCTGATCGGGACGTTTCATGCCACCTGCGCCCGCATCCTGCGCATCGAGGCCGAGCATACGCCCTATACGCAGGACTACGCCATCTTCGATACCCGTGATCAGCTTGCCGCCGTCAAACAGGCCGCGCTGGAACTCAATGTGGATATCAAGCGCTTTCGCCCCCGCAGCCTGCTCAATGCCATTTCCGGAGCCAAGAACGAACTCCAGACGCCGGAGGTCTACGCCGAACACGCGCAGACGTATTTCGGCGAGGTCGCCGGGCGCGTTTATGAGCGCTACCAGCAGCTTCTGCAGACGAGCAATGCCCTGGACTTCGACGATCTGCTGATGCAGACCGTCTTCCTGTTTGAGCAGCATCCCGACGTGGCGGCGAAGTACCAGGAGCGGCTGCTGCACGTGCTGGTGGATGAATTTCAGGATACCAATCTGGCGCAGTACGTGCTGGTGAGGGCAATGGCCGTGCCGCAGCAGAATATCTTTGCCGTCGGTGACCCGGATCAGAGCATCTACGCCTTTCGGGGCGCGGATTACCGCAACGTGCTGCGCTTCCAGCGTGACTATCCCGACGCCCGCACGATCCTGCTGGAGCAGAACTACCGCTCCACGCAGAACATCCTTGACGCGGCGATGGCCATCATTGACCACAATCCCAACCGCACGCCCAAGCATCTCTTTACCGAGCGGGGGGCAGGGGAGCGCATCCGCCTGTATGAGGCCTACGATCAGGACGACGAGGGGCGCTATATCGTGCAGACCATCGCCGCGCTCAGCGAGAATGCCGAATATAATCCCGGCGACTGCGCCATCATGTACCGCACCAATGCCCAGTCCCGCGCTCTGGAAGAAGCCTTCCGCCGTGCCGGGATGCCCTACCGCCTGATCGGGGCCACGCGCTTCTTTGACCGCCGCGAAATCCGCGACCTGCTGGCGTACCTGCGCATTGTCCACAACCCCAATGATACGATCAGCCTGGAGCGGGTGATCAACACGCCGCCGCGCGGCATCGGCAATAAGACGCTCAAGACGCTGCGCGAGTGGGCGGACGCGCAGGGGGTGACGCTTGGCGTGGCGCTCCTGAGTCTGCGAGCCGGGGCAGAGGGGCCGTTCAGTCCCCGCGCTCGAAAGGCGCTGGAAGCCTTCGCCGATCTGCTGGCCGGGTGGCAGGCAATGGCGGCGGAAGGCAGGCCGCCGCGTGACATCCTTGAGGCCGTGATTGACGACACGACCTATGAGGGCTATCTGCGCGATGGCTCCAATGAAGGCGAGGATCGCTGGGAGAATGTGCTTGAACTGCTGGCGGATGTGGCCGATCATACGGCGCTGGCGGATTACCTCACCCAGACGGCGCTGATCAGCGATG
>JALSTC010000352.1 GCA_026983935.1 Ardenticatenia bacterium | reverse complement strand
TCCCCGGCCTGCAGCGTAATCGGATACTCCACGGCATACACATCCCCCCCGATGAAGCCGTTCACGGTCTGGCCGATGCTGACCGCCGGGCCGGAGGCGATGCCATCCGTCACCGTCATTTCCGGGGTGGGGGCGGCGGCGAATGGAGTCGGGGTGGCGGTGGGGGCTGCCTGCCCGCCCGCCGTCACACTCAGGCGGTACTGGCCGCTTGAAGTGCCCGATTCTTCCAGGAATCGCGTCGCCCGGACGGTGTACGTCCCGCTGACCGGCGCGGTGAACCCGGCGATTTGTGCATTCAGCGGCGAGTCGCCGACCGGCGAATCGGCATCGTCGTTGCGGGTGGCCTCTGTGCCGTCCGGGCCGAGCAGGATCAGCAGGGAATCGAGGTCACCGTCCACCCGCTCCATGGTGATCGTGACCGTCTCGCCCGCCTGCAGCGCGAGCGGGTATTCCACGGCGAACTGCTGATCGTCGATCGTGCCGTTCACGCTCTGGCCAACGGCCAGCGCCGCCCCGGCAGTCTCACCGCCGCCACCGCCCAGCGTGACGCCGCCCTGTTCGCTGCCTGTGCCTGCGCCGGGGGGCTGCCAGGCGGCCTCGCAGAGGTCCAGCCCCGGCTGTCCGCTGGCCAGCACTTCCGGCGTGGCAGTCATGTCGGCAACTGGCAGGGCCAGCAGCGAGTCGCCCGTCTCGCCGACATAGAGCAGCCACAGGTTATCCGGTGTGAACACCACGCAGGTGCCAAATGCCGCCCGCACCGGCACATTGGTTGCCGTGACGAAACCCGGATCGCTCACGTGCACCATGCTGGCGCTGAAGTCGCCGGGTACGGCGTCCACGATGGCCACGACCGCACCGTCGCTGCTCCAGAATACGCCCTGCACCTCGCCGAGGCCTGCTACCGGGCGGGCGATGGCGTTGGCCACCGGACGCGGTGTGCCCGGTGTTGTCTCCGGCCAGAAGTCCGGCGCAGGCAGGTCAACGGAGTAGACTCCCGGCGCGTCTTTGGCGCTGACGCGCCCGACCAGTGCCAGGGGCGAACCGGGCACGACGCTGGCCTGCTGCACCACTTCGTCGCCGTCGCCCGCCGCCAGCAGGTCCACCGGCCCCATGAGCTGACCGCTCTCCAGCAGCACCGAGAAGAACGCATCGCCCGGCTGCTGCGTGTAGAAGTAGGCCCGTCCGTCTGCCCAGCCGGCAAACTGCGCCCCCGCCAGCCCCAGACCGGCCGCATCCACTCTGTGGATCAGGGTCATCGTCGCCGCGTCGTAGACCTGCAGGTCACTCAGCGGTGCAGCGCCCGTCGGGGATGACGGCCAGCTTATCACCCGCGCGCCGTCCGGTGAAAGCGCGTAGCTGCGGTCACCCGGCAGTCCGGTGGCGATGATCTGCTCGAAAGCCGATACTGGCGTGTAGCTTGTGGCCTCATAGGTCGTGTCATCGGCGCTGCGCAGGAGCAGCAGGCCGCTGTCCGTCCAGCCGAGAATATGCACATTGGCGAGCTGCAGAGCCGTCGGGGTGACGTCCACCGCATCCCCTACAGGCGTGGCGAGCAGTACCTGGGCCGTGCCGTTCGCTTCCACACGGCGCAGCGCCAGTATGGTGTTCAGGCTGCCATTCAACGCGCCGCCTGTCGGTGCGCCGGTGCCCGTGCCGCTGATGGGAGGCGGTTGTTCTCCTGCGGGCGTGAAGATTTCGACCTGCGGCGGCGCGGACCCCCCGGCGATGATCTGGGTCGCGTCCAGCGTCGGCGGAACCGTCAGGGAGTTGACAAAACTGATCAATCCGCGTTCGTCCACCTGTGACCATGCGCCGCCTGTGAAGCGCAGGCCGACGCCCATCGCGATCACGTCCGGCCCGACGGCCAGCACAAAACCCATGCCGGAGCCGAGTTCAGCGGTTGAAAACGGCTGCTGTAGTCCGTTGAATCCGGCCAGCGTGACCGGGCGGGGATCGCCCTGCGGCGTGCCGCTGAAGCCGCTTGAGATCAGGATATCCATTGCCTGGGCAAGGGAAGCCGGGTCACCGGACGTGCCCGGCGCGTACGTTAGCTGAATGCCGTAGCCAATGGTTTCATTGGCGTCACTGACAAAAAGGATATTATTGGTGCTGTCAAAGCTGCCGCTCCAGCCCGGCACGGGCGGAATCTCGACGCAGTAACCGGCGGGGTGGCAGAGCTGTTCGCCCGGCCCCTGCGCCGCCACACTGCCCACCATGCCCACCAGCAGCAGCCCGATCGACCCAATGACGAATAACGATCGCAGTCGCACAGCATCCTTCACCGGAGACACTCCTTTTCCTCATAAGCAATTTATTTGCAGACCTCATACGATGCTCATCTGCATTATATAACGAAAGCCATCCGGACGGGAAAGCGGCTTCCGTTGGTGAAGCGGGAGGCAAGAGACCAGAGGCAGCCGGGAGTCGCCGACACGCCCCGACTGCGTCCGCCGCCGGGCATGGTATACTCCCCGGCATCGTTGTTGGTAGAAAAAGAGGATGCAGGATGACCGGAGAGAGAAGAATCAGGCGGCGCGGCCCGGATGATCGTAACTGGTATGTGGTCGCCGCCATTGGTGGGGAAGCCCGCGCTGCGATCGTTACCGGCCTGTTGGAGAGCGCGGGGATTCCGGTATGGACGTACCGCGAATCGGCGGGCGTGGCCATCGGCCTGACGGTGGGCGTGCTGGGCACGGTGACCATCATGGTGCCGGAGTCATACTATGAGGAGGCCATGGCCCTGCTGGAAGCCGACGAATCGCGCCTTCTGGAAGAAGGCGATGATGCGGATATCATCCTGACCGATGATGATACCATCCCTCCGGAAGCATAGCGTTCCGTTGCCCGTTCACGGCAGGACGTAGAGGATATCCTCCGGTGGGGGCGGTGGCGTCAGCAGGTAAACGTCCACCCAGCTATACCACAGCACCAGATCGTCATCGCTGTACCCCAGATCAATGCGCCGCCCGTTGATCGCGCCGCCGGTGTCGGCGGCCAGTCCCTCGCCGTCGC
>JALSTC010000351.1 GCA_026983935.1 Ardenticatenia bacterium | reverse complement strand
TTTATCGTTTCCTTCTCCGATGCGCGGCCATGGGAGCGGCGTCTCTGGCTGACGCTTGCGGGATCGGAAGTGGATAATGGTGGGGCCGCCGTGGAAGCACCGGGTCTTATGCTGGCTGTGGTGCCCTCGCTGATTGTACAGCGGCGAGGTCTGAGCAATATGGCGGTAACATCGGGGGGATGGCCGCGTATTACTGCACAGACGAGTCTGCCGTAGCACCTGCGATTCAAGAAGGATGGTTTTGTGAAGCTAATCCTGACGCACGACAACGCCGATTTTGATGCTGTGGCGGCACAGCTTGCCGCACACAAGCTTGATCCTGCGGCGGTGCCGGTTCTGCCTCGACGGCTCAACTACAACGTGCGCGATTTCCTGACGCTTTACCGCAGTGCACTGCCGTATGTGGAAGCGGCGGATCTGCCGCGTGAGCCTGTCGAATCGGTTACGGTGGTTGATACGCAGAGCGTGCTGACGGTCAGAGGCATGCGCCCTCAGACCCCGGCGCGAATCATTGACCACCATCCCCCATCGGAGTCGCTGCCGCCGCATCATACGTACTTCGGGGACATCGTGGGTGCCACTACAACGCTGCTGGTGGAACAGATTCGTGAAGCCGGGATTTCTCTGACCCCGATCGAAGCGACGCTGCTCACACTTGGGATATACGAAGACACCGGTTCGCTGCTGTTCGGTACGACAACGGCGCGCGATATTGCGGCAGCCGCATGGCTGGTGACGCAGGGCGGCGATCTGGACGTCGTGCGACGTTTTTTGCAGCACCCGCTGAACGAGGAGCAGCGTGAGCTGTATGAACTCCTGCTCACCCATGCCACCATTTATGAAGTGCAGGGCCATCCCGTCGTGATTGCCGGTGCGCGGATTCCCCATGAAGTCGAACACATGGCGACTGTTGCCCATAAACTACGCGATCTTCTTGAACCGGAGGCCTTGTTCATGCTGGTACAGGTTGGTCCGCGCTTGCAGCTTGTGGCCCGCAGTACGGTGGATGAAATTGACGTTGGGCGTATCGCGGAACAACTGGGGGGCGGCGGGCATCGCCGCGCCGCTGCCGCGTTGATTGAAGGCGGCGATCTGGACGAAGTTCAAACACGTCTGATAGCCCTGCTGGATTCGATGGTGCAGCCGCCCGTCACGGTGGCCGATCTGATGTCGTTTGGCGTGCAAACTGTGTCTGCCGATACGCCTATTCGAGAAGTTGTTGAAGAAATGAGGCGCAGTGGCCATGAGGGCTATCCGGTTGTTCAGGATGGTGAACTTGTGGGACTGCTCACGCGCCATGCCGTTGACCGGGCCATGTCTCACAAGATGGGGAATCTGCCAGTTTCACATATCATGGAAAGCGGGCGTGTGGTGGTGCGCCCTGCCGATTCGATCCATGTTCTGCAGCAAAAGATGATGCGTTCCGGTTGGGGACAGATTCCGGTTGTCAACGATGCGGGTACGCTGATTGGCGTTGTGACACGCACTGATCTGATCAATCGCTGGGGGCAGCCGGACGATGGTTCCACCCGACGCAAGGTCATTGTTCAGCGCCTCCAGCAGGCTTTGTCACCGTCCTTGTGGAATCTGGTACGTGCGGTCAGTGAGCAGGCACAGCAGATGGGGCTGGGATTGTACTGTGTGGGCGGCTTTGTGCGCGATCTGCTGCTTGGTCGTCCCAATACAGACATCGATCTGGTGGTGGAGGGGGATGCGATCGCCCTGGTGCAGGCGCTGGTATCCCGATATGGGGGGACGATGCGCAAGCACCTGCGCTTTGGTACGGCAACCTGGGTGCTGGATGAGCATGTAGCCGGGCAGTTTGGGCAGGGTGACGATTTGCCGGAAACGCTGGATTTTGTCACAGCACGGACTGAGTTTTACGAGAATCCGACGGCGCTTCCCGCAGTGACGCAGAGTTCAATCAAGCAGGACCTGCACCGCCGTGATTTCAGCATCAACACGCTGGCGATCCGCCTGGCACCGGAGCCGTTCGGGCAGCTTCTGGATTTTTGGGGCGGTGAGCGCGATTTGCAGGCAGGGCGCATCCGTGTGCTGCACAGCCTCAGTTTTATTGACGACCCGACACGCATTTTGAGGGCGGCGCGTTTTGAGCAGCGCTTTGGCTTTCACATTGAAGCACGCACGCGCGGCCTGATCGCGCGGGCATTGCCCCTGCTGGATCGGGTGAGCGGGCCGCGCATTCGCCATGAGCTTGAATTGATTCTGCGTGAGCAGCGCCCTGAACTGGTCCTGCGGCGGTTGGACTCACTGGGCGTGCTGTCGTACATCAGCCCTCAGTTACGGATAGATGACTGGCTGTACATGGCTTTTGCTGCACTGCGCTACGCTCGCCAGAATCCGCCCTGGCCCGACCTGGGGTTGTCCACTGACAGACGTAACGGGTGGATGCTGACACTGTTTGTCACATTGACCTGCCGCCTGACGTTAGAGGAGGCGGAACGGCTGGGCAGACGTTTACAGGTCAGGCGGAAAACACTGGATGAAGTGCGGAACGGCGTGCGCAGCTATCGCGAGCGCATTCCACAGTTATGTGACTGGCGGCAGCCTTCCGAGGTGGTCAGGCTGCTGAATGGGTTGAGCAAAACCGGCTTGATTGTGGCCTGGGCTGTTGCGCCGATGTATCCTGCACGTGATCAGATCGTCCGTTATGTGACGGAGTGGCGCGATATACGCCCCACAATGACGGGCGAAGACCTGCGGGCACTGGGCGTGCCACCCGGCCCGGTGTACGGGCGTCTTTTGAAGCGCCTGCGTGATGCCTGGTTGGATGGTGAAATCACAAATCCTGAGGAAGAACGAATGCTGGCGGCGCGTTTGATAGCCGAAGAGCAGAGGGAAAATGCATCAGGTTGAAGCGGATGTCACATTCACCGTACAATTTGATGTGCGGCTGCGTCCGGCTCGCCGGGATGACCTGCCCCTGCTGGAGTGGTTTGGCCAGTATCGTCATTTCCGCCTGTTATATCAGCGCATATTTGAGCTGCAGGAG
>JALSTC010000350.1 GCA_026983935.1 Ardenticatenia bacterium | reverse complement strand
TCACGCTGCAGGTGCTGCCGCCGGGAACCTGATCGTGGATCAGGTCGGGTCGGTCAGCCGCACGGGGACGCCGCGCTCCGCCAGATAGCGCTTGACCTCACCAACTGACAGCCTGCGAAAATGAAACAGACTGGCCGCCAGCGCCGCGTCCGCGCCGCCGACCGTCAGCGCTTCATAGAAGTGGTCCAGCGTCCCCGCGCCGCCGGAAGCGATCACGGGGATATTGACGGCCTCACTGACGGCCCGCGTCAGCTCGATGTCATAGCCGATCTGCGTGCCGTCGCGATCCATGCTGGTCAGCAGGATTTCCCCCGCGCCGCGATCTTCCACTTCTCTGGCCCAGGCGACGGCTTCCAGGTCGGTGGGCACGCGCCCGCCGTTGATGTGCACGATCCAGCGGCCATCCACCTGCCGGGGATCGATAGCCACGACGATGCACTGGCTGCCGAAGTGCGTCGCGCCTTCGGTGATGATCGCCGGGTTGCGCACGGCGGCGCTGTTGATCGAGACTTTGTCCGCCCCGGCCAGCAGCGTGGCACGGATGTCTTCGATGGTGCGGATGCCGCCGCCGACGCAGAAGGGGATGAACAGGTTGGCCGCCACACGCTGCACCACATCCCGCATGGTATCGCGCCCCTCATGGGACGCCGTGATATCCAGCAGCACCAGCTCATCCGCGCCTTCGGCATCGTAAGCGATGGCATGCTCGACGGGATCGCCCGCGTCGCGGAGCTGCAGGAAGTTGACGCCTTTCACCACGCGCCCATCTTTGATGTCCAGACAGGGGATGATTCGTTTGGCCAGCATGAGCCGCTTCCCTTCCCTTATCCGCCTGCCGCCAGCCGGATAGCCTCGGCCAGATCGATGATGCCTTCATACAGCGCCTTGCCGAGCACCGCCCCGGCGATTTTCCCCGTATCCCGCAGCGCGATCACATCCTGCAGGGAGGAGACGCCGCCCGACGCGATGACCTGCAAGCCGGTCGCCTCCGCCAGATGAGCCGTCCCGGCGACGTTGACACCTGTCAGTTCGCCGTCGCGGGCCACGTCTGTATAGAGGGCATGCACCGCGCCGCGGGCGGCCAGCTCACGCCCCAGCGATTCCGGCGTCCAGCCTGAAGCCTGCTGCCAGCCGTGCGTCGCCACGACTCCGGCCCGCGCATCCAGGGCGACGGTCAGCCGATCTGAACCCCAGCGGGCGATGAACGCGGTCACCATATCGGGATTCTGTGCCACCGCCGTGCCCAGCACCACGCGCCGCACGCCCATCGCCAGCACGCGGGCCGCGTCGTCCAGCGTGCGCACACCGCCGCCGAACTGGATATTCACATCCAGCGCCGCCAGCTTTTCCAGCAGCGCCAGGTTGTCGTTGGCGTCGGCAAAGGCACCGTCCAGATTGACCACATGCAGCCAGTCCGCCCCGGCCTCCAGCCAGCGGGCAGCGACGTCCAGCGGCGATTCACTGTAAACTTTCTGGCGGTCAGGATCGCCCTGATGCAGCCGGACGACTTTGCCGCCGCGCAGGTCAACTGCCGGGTAGAGGATCACTTTACCATCTCCGCAAAGTTACGCAGGATTTGCAGACCGACCGACTGGCTCTTTTCCGGGTGGAACTGCACGCCGAACACCTTGCCGCGCCCCACCACCGAAGGGAAGGACAGACCGTAATCCGTGCGCGCCAGCACATCGCCCTCATCGGCGGGTTCCACATAATAACTGTGCACAAAATAAGCATAGCCGCCGTCGGGAACGCCCGCCAGCAGCGGCGACTCCTGCACCGGGTGCAGCGCATTCCAGCCCATATGCGGAATCTTCAGCCCGTTTCCCTCTGTGAAGCGCACCACACGCCCCGGCAGCAGCCCCAGTCCCCGGTGCTCGCCCATTTCCTCGCTGCTCTCATAGAGGAACTGCATCCCCAGGCAGATGCCCAGCAGCGGCACACCCGCCGCCACCTGCGCCCGGATTGGCTCCTCAAAGCCGCTGGCCCGCAGCGCCGCCATCCCCGCGCCAAACGCCCCCACGCCCGGCAGGATGAGTGCCTCGACCGCCGCCATCTGTTCGGGCGCGGTGAGCACCTGCGACTCCACGCCCAGATGCTTCAGTGCATTGCGGACGCTGTGCAGGTTGCTGGCACCATAGTCAATCACACCGATCATGCCCTTTGCCTTTCATACGCTTTCCTGCCGGGAAGGGAAAACCCGCTCAGAAGTGGACGATCTCGACGTGATAATCCACGACCATCACGTCAGGGCGGTTCTGCTCGATCCAGAGCACCATGTTCTCCAGCACCTGCGTGGCATGCACGGCGGTCGTGCTGGTCACGGATGCGCCCAGCGTGCTGGACTGCCAGACATCGTGCAGCCCGACTTCCGCGGCGGACACGTTGAAGGTCTTATGCAGCCGCGCCGTGAGCGATTTCAGGCAGCTTCGCTTTTGCTTCAGCGAGTGGATGCCGGGCAGATGCAGTTCGATCGTACAGGTTCCGACTACCATAGCCCATTTATTCTAACACACGGCCGCCCACAAACCACCGATGGGAGGCCCGTCTCTCCCATCCCGGAATGAATTCCAGGGCTAACAGGTGGGGTTACGGCTGCCCTCCCTCAGCCAGGGATGTCCAGCGCGGGTCGTCGCGCAGTGGGGCCAGCGCCGCCGCCGTTTCCGCCCAGTCCTGCAGGGCGGGCAGGGCCGCCAGCGCTGCTTCCAGCGCGGCGAAGGCCTCGTCTGTCCGCCCGATGGCCAGCAGCGCCGTGATCAGGTGGCGGTGCGCCGCCGCCATCTCTTCATCCAGATCAGCGGCCTTGCGGTAGGCCAGTGCCGCCGAGTCAAGCTGGCCCTGCTGCTCGTAGCAGCGCCCCAGGTTGTAGTGCGCCTCCGCAAAGCTGAAGTCCAGCTCCACCGCGCGGCTGAGCGAGGCTTCCGCGTCGGCCAGCCGCCCGGCCTGCATCTGGGCCAGGCCAAGCTGGTTGTAGAGGCGGGCGTCATCCGGCTCGATCATCACCAGCCGCCGATAGAAGGA
>JALSTC010000349.1 GCA_026983935.1 Ardenticatenia bacterium | reverse complement strand
TATACTTACTCCCCCACACACAAAAAAGCCCTACCGCATGGATAGGGCTTTTCCGCCTCCCAATCGGTGCAGCCATGCCCTTTATGGCACGATGAACGGCACTTCGTAAGGCGTTTGCAGATAATTGCCGTCCAGTCCGACGATCACCAGCCGCAGGAAATACTGGCCTGGCTGCAATCCCGCCGCCGCCAGTGTTTCCAGTTGCCCGTTCACCACAGGTTCACTGTGAGTTGTGCCAAGCGTCACCCAGTCCGGGAACTGCGGGCCGCGCAGCTCCAGCTTGTAATACTGCGCCTGCTGGGGTGTGAAGTCCGCCGTGCCAATGATCGGGATCACACCGCTCACTTCCTGCCCCGGCGCAGGAGAACTGATGTACGCTGTGACGACGGGCGCACCGCCCCCTTCCAATGCCGCGCCCAGCATCTCCGGCGTGCAGGGCAGCGAGGGCAGGATCGGGACATTGTTCGCCATGGCCCACTGCGCCGCATACACGGCATCGTTCGGGTCAGGCGGCGGACCAATGAACAGCAGCACCTGCGCACCGGGCACCTGTGAAGCCACCTCATTGGGTACCAGGCAGTAGCGCGGCGGCGGTGGCAGGGGCGCGCCGGGCTGGTAGCTGGCCTGTACGGCAGCCTGTGCAAGCGGCTCCGGCAGCGGCACGACCAGGGCCTGGAACAGGCCGCGCTCCGGCTCATTCAACTGCGGGCCGTTGCCATTGGGATCGGGGGTCACCAGCGGCGGGGCAAGCCGATTGTCTGACACCGTGTAACCGCCGCTGCCATCCGGAATGCGTGCGGGGCTGTCCAGGAACCATTCCACCCGTGTCGTGGTGCATTCCGTCGCCGGGTCGCGCAGCGTACTGATCTCACAGACGCGCTGGCGGCTCAACCCCGGCGGCGGAGTCAGATAATCGGGCGTCAACTGGCCGTTTTGCGCCAGCACGGCCAGCAGGTCTTGATTGTTGTAGATGCCCAGCAGCACATCGCGCCAGATGGGCGCAGCCCCGGTCAGGCCGCTGGTGTTGACCATGGGCGAGTTATCGCTGTTGCCCGCCCAGACGCCAACAGCCACATTATGGGTAAAGCCCACCGTCCAGTTATCGCGGGTATCGTTGGTCGTGCCGGTCTTGACGCTGCTGGTCAGGTCGCCGGTATACAACGGACTGCGGGCACCCATTGCCGGGGTGCGGGCGTTGTTATCCGCCAGTATATCACTGATGATGAACGCAATACGCGGATCGAGCACCTCGATACCGTAGGCTGCTGCGTTCACCGTGCTTGCCGTGTTCTGTCCACGCGGGCAGCCGTTTTCATACTGGTAGATGATGTTATCGTCGGAATCCAGCACGCAGCGGATAGTGGTCGTCGGAACAAGCACGCCGCTGTTGGCAAACACGCTGTAAGCGCGGGTCAATTCCAGCAGCGTGACCTCGCCGCCGCCCAGTGTCAATGACAGCCCATAGCGGGCAGCATCATCACTGAGGCTTTCCACACCGAAACGATGCATCAGATTCAGCAGATAGGACACGCCGACCTGCCGCAGTGTCTGCACGGCGGGGATGTTATAGCTGTTCGCCAGCGCATCGCGGACACGCACCGGTCCATGATAGGCGCGGTCATAGTTCACGGGGATGTATGTCGGCTGGCCAGGGGCTTCCAGATGCACTTCGGTATCCCAGATGATGTTAGCCGCCGTCCAGCCCTGCTCCAGTGCGGAGGAGTATGTAAACGGCTTCATCGTGCTGCCCGGCTGCCGGGGGGCAACAGTCACATTCACCCGCCCGTCAATGCTGTCATCCCAGTAATCCACACTGCCGACCATCGCCAGAATCTCGCCGGTGACGGGATGCATGACAATCACGGCGGCATTGGTGAGGTTGTGCGCATCACGCAAACTGGCCACCTGGGCACGCGCTGTGCGCTCCGCAAGGTCCTGGTAGCGCAGGTCGAGAGTCGTGTAAACCTGCAGGCCGCCTGTGCTGATCGTATCCGGGGGATAGCCAAGCGTGGCCATCAGCGATTCCAGCTCATCACGGGCAAAGACGGTGAAGTGCGGCGCGACAAGAGGCACATCCGGGCTGGCATAGGAGAGCGGCTCACCATAAGCGGCATAAGCTTCTTCCTGCGTGATGAATCCCTCCGCCAGCATGCGGTCAATCACCAGCCGCCGCCTTGCCAGCACCGCCTCCTGCACCACCGGGTCGGGGTTGAGCGGATCGAGTTCTGCAGGGGCCTGGGGCAGGCCAGCCAGCAGTGCCGCCTCGCCAAGTGTCAGCTCTGAGGCCGGCTTACCAAAGATTGTCTGGCTGGCCGCTTCAATACCATAAGCCAGATTGCCGTAGTAAATCTCATTGAGATACAGCTCCAGGATTTCGTCCTTACTCATCCGGCTGTTGAGGATCAGCGCCAGGATGACTTCCTCGATTTTGCGCTGGATGCTGGTCTCGGTGCGGTACTCGTAATCAAAGGCCAGATGGCGGACAAGCTGCTGTGTGATCGTGCTGGCGCCGGAGAAAACCTCGCCCTGCTGTACATTCTGGAACAGGGCACGGAAAATGCTGCCAATATCCACACCCGGATTCTCATAGAAGCTGTTATCCTCAATGGCAATGGTGGCCTGGGCCACATACGGCGGTAGATCGCTGAGGGATACGTTCGTCCGCCGCCCTTCCTCAAAGATTTCGTAAAGCTCATCGCCATTGCGATCATAAATCGTCGTCGTCTGGAAGGTCTGACGGTCGGCAACCTCATCGAGCCGCTGCAAACTTTCCTCCAGCCGGGCGCTGAGCGCATTGACCACGACGAACCCGACGACAAGCACCAATCCCACAAATACGGCCAGCGCCGCGCCAATGGCAAGCAGACAGCCGCCAAAAGAAAAGCGCACCCGGCGGGGACGCCGCTTTCGTCGGCGGCGCGGAGGTGGGCCGCTGTAAACTGGCGGCGGCGCATACCCCCCATGCTGCTGTGTGGGAACTGCGCGTGCTGGCGGCGGCGTGACAGACTGTACGGGCTGTGTCGCGCCAACA
>JALSTC010000348.1 GCA_026983935.1 Ardenticatenia bacterium | reverse complement strand
CCGCAACGGCACGGCACAACTCTATTACAGTCGTTCCACCGATGGCGGTCTGACCTGGAGCGATCCCATTGAGATCAGCGGCAGCCCAGCCCGAGATGTAAGTGCCCCTCAAATCAGCGTGGACGATAATGGGCGCGTGCATGTGGCCTGGCACATCGGCGACCCGGAAACAGATACAGAGCCGACCATGGTCTACTACACACGCTCGCTTGACGGCGGCATCACGTTCGAGACTCCACGCGCCCTCAATACGACGGACAACCACGAAGCCTTCGTGCGCTTCAATATCCAGGGGACATCGGGCGATCTGCTGCCTCTTTCCTGGCGTGTGCAGAGCGAGCGGGGCGACTGGGACATCTATGTGGGTATCTCCACTGACGGTGGTGAGACTTTCACCATCACGAATGTCTTTTCCCCACCCACCGAAGACTACGATCCGGAAATCATCGCCACGCCGGACGGCACACTGCACCTGGCTTTCTTCACAACACGGGGAGGGACATCCGCTATCCTCTACATGTCCTCTATCGATCAGGGACAAAGCTGGAGCCAGCCCACAGTTCTCTCTGATGCACGGGCACGGTTCCCCTTCTGGGTGCCGGATTACGAGCATGGCGTACTGTGGCTGTTCTGGAAAGATGAGCGCGATTTCACAACCGAGAATTGCGGCCCCGGCAGAATCCGCTGCGCAGACATTGTGGCTCGCTACAGCACCGATGATGGTGCTACCTGGAGCGAACTGGAGTTTGCGACCGATCGCGGCAGCACCGAGATTCGTTTCCCCTCGCCTGCCGTCGGGCCGGATGGCCGTGTTCATGTCATCTGGAGTGACCGCTCAGCAGGTGACATCGAACAGGTTTTCATCAGCAGCCGCCTGACTGCACCCCAATAGACCGGGCGGATGACGACTTGCTTGCAAGCAGCAGGGATGACCGCAAAGGCCATCCCTGCTAACATGTTCTGGCAATCTGATACGTTACAATGTCAGCACCTTCGGCGGAATCAACCAGATCAATTCGCCGCGCGGCGGATTGAGTGAGAACAAATCCACGCGGATCAGGCTGCCTTTCTTGACTACCAGGCGTCCACCGCTGATCAGCCCCTCGACAGTCGAGCTGAAGTCCGGTTCGTGGCCCACCAGCATCAACGCCTCCGCATCGGCATGACGCTGAAGCAGGGCCTTCAGCGCCGTCAGGCCAAAGCCCGGCTCCAGAGACTCTTCCTCCACAATCTCACAACCAAGCGCTTCCGCGACAATATCCGCTGTCTGCCTGGCGCGGATAAGGGGGCTGGTCAGGATGGCGGCAGGCTGGAGGCCCAGCTTACGGAACGTGCGGGCAGTAGTGTGCATCCGCCTGACACCGTCCTCGGAAAGTGGTCGTAGATGATCCTGTGCCTGCGGCCAGGTATCCCGGCTTTCGGCCTGCCCGTGCCGGACAAAGTAGAGTTTCACGGTGCACCTCCTGAAGTCAGCCATGTTCAGCACGGCGCGTAATACTTCTATTGTATGCCAGATTTGTGCTATTTGAGCCGTGAATTCGCGGGGATGCGGTACAATGGAATGCATTGTGTCCGCCGGGCACTGGCATGCTGGCATGAAGGAGATGACAGCGCTCATGACCGTCCTGGATTCTTCCATTTCGCTGGTAGACTTTTTGCGCCGTCACCACTATTTCAAGCACCTGCCCACAGACCGGCTGGAGCAACTGGCCGACCGCGCCCTGTGCCAGACTTTCTCGGCTGGTGAGATCATCTTTCTGGAAGGATCACCATCCGTTGGGCTGTGGATCATCGGTGAGGGGCGGGTAAAAATCTTCAAATTGAGCAGCAGCGGCAGCGAACATATCCTGCACCTGCTCGGTCCCGGCGACTCCTTCAATGACATCGCAGCGCTGGACGGCGGCCCGGCCCCGGCTAACGCCGCCGCTCTGAGCGACCTGACCGTCTGCGTACTCTCCCATGAAACTCTGATCGAAGCTATCCAGCACGACCCGCTGCTGGCCACAACGATCATCCAGGTACTGGCCCGGCGATCACGCACGCTGGTGCAGCAAATCGAAGACCTGGCACTCTACCCCGTCACCACACGGCTGGCCCGCTTTTTGCTCAGCCAGGCGGAAAACCCGGCGTTGAGCGGCCCCGGTATCACCCGCGCGGCGATCGCCGCCCATCTGGCCACCCAGCCAGAAACAATCAGCCGGGCGCTCGGCTCGCTGGAAAAGGCGGGCATCATCCGGCTTGATCGTCACCGCATCATTATCATCCGCGAAGACCTGCTGCGCATGACGGCCATGCTATAAGCAGCCATATTACAACAAAATTCCTGATCTGGATCAATGGCAGCCCGGCAGAAGCGGATTATCCTGTATCTGGTGATATGTGCCTTGTTTCACAAACCAGAAAAGGGGCGCAGTGAACGTTGATACCTGGATGCCACAGCTCGACCAGGCACGCTGCACCGGCTGCGGGGACTGCGTGGCCGTCTGTCCCACTGGCGCGCTGGCCATTGCCGCAGGGAAAGCCATCCTGGCCAGGCCGGAAATCTGCCAGTACTGCCTGAGCTGTGAAGACATCTGCCCGATGGATGCCATTGCCCTGCCCTTTTTGATCTGCAAGGGTGAGGCCTGCGAATGCTGAAGGGGGGAACGCACACAACAGGGCCACATGAGGGACGATGCCGACTCTGACACGCTGGTTCATCAAGACGGCGCTGGTGTACTTTGCGGTGGCGCTGTTGATGGGAATCGCCACGCAGGCCGCTGTGATTCTGCCTCTCCCGCCGACTATCACAGCGCTGAGGCCGGTATATACGCATCTGCTGATGGTCGGCTGGGTGACACAACTGATCATCGGCATGGCCTACTGGATGTTTCCGAAGTACTCTCAGGCACATCCGCGTGGAAGCGAAAGGCTGGGCTGGGCAACTTACGTGCTGCTGAACGTGGGTCTGCTGCTGCGGGTGGTCGTGGAGCCATTGATGACCACGCAGTCCGGCAATGGGTTGGGCTGGCTGCTGGCGATCTCGGCGGTGCTGC
>JALSTC010000347.1 GCA_026983935.1 Ardenticatenia bacterium | reverse complement strand
TCAGTACGCCTTCGTACAATCCAGCAACAATTTCCCAACCGGGGCCGGGATCGCTTCGTCGGCCTCTGCATTCGCTGCGCTGTCTCTGGCAGCCACCGCCGCCCTCGGCCTTCACCTCTCCGAGCAGGCATTGAGCGCCCTGGCACGGCTTGGTTCAGGATCGGCAGCCCGCTCCATCCCAGGCGGTTTTGTGGCATGGTACACGGGACAGCGGCATGAAGACTCCTATGCGGAATCCTTCGCCCCACCTGAGCACTGGCCGCTGGTGGATCTGATCGCCATTGTCAATCGGGAGCATAAGCGCACTGGTTCCACAACCGGCCACGCCATAGCTGCGACCAGTCCGCTGCAGGCAACAAGAATCGCCACCGCCCAGGAACGCTTTGATCGCTGCAAAGCAGCTATCTTAAACCGCGATTTTGAGGCGCTGGCTCGCGTTGTTGAACTGGACAGCAACATCATGCACAGCGTGATGATGACCAGCGACCCGCCTCTCTTCTACTGGACACCCGCCACGCTGCAGATCATGCGGCAGATACGTCAGTGGCGGGAACTGGGCGGCTTTGAGATCTGCTACACCATAGACGCCGGCCCAAATGTGCACTGCATATGCACGCTGGAGACTGCCAGCGTGATCGAAAACGACCTTCGCACGCTGCCCGGCGTACTCGATGTCATCCGGGCGACGGTTGGCGGGGCGGCAAAGCTGGTGGAAAATAACGCTGAACGCAAACGTTAGAGAATCATCAAAAACACACTCATACCTTGATAGGCTATGATCATAACGATATAATGCAAACAACTATGATCGCAACAACAGGATGAAAAGGCACACTGGGGGGCGCGCGATCATGCGCCCCTTTACGCTGGCGGATATGCTCCATATCCATGTGAAGGGCACCTTGTAATGAATGATTTCTTGCTGGCCGTTGTTTCGTTTCTTATCATGTTGGTCCCGATGATCCTTATCCACGAAATCGGACATTTCGTGGCTGCCAAACTCGTCGGGATCACGGTGATGGAGTTCGGTATCGGATTTCCTCCCCGCATCGCAAAACTATTTGAGCGCGGTGGGACTGAGTACACATTGAACTGGCTCCCGGTTGGCGGATTTGTTCGTCCGCTGGGAGAGGACTACGTTCGTCCGGTTGGTGACGAAGAAGCCGATACCGATCGCCAGGAAGCGATTCGGCGTGGCATCAAGAATCCAAAGAGTGTCGGACAGGCAACCCCCTGGGAACGCATTTTCTTCATGGCTGCGGGCGCAGGCGCAAACGTCCTGACGGCTGTTGTGCTTTTCACGATCATGGCCCTGATCGGTCTGCCCGTCGTCCGCGGGGCCACAGTGGCCGTGCGCGATGTCACCCCCAACTCGCCTGCCGCAGCCGCGGGCCTGCAGCCCGGAGATGTAATTGTGCGGCTTGACAACGACTATATTGACTCCAGCCGGGCCTTCATCGAATATCTGGGCTTTCGTGAGGGACAGGAAGTCACCCTGACCGTTGAGCGTGATGGCGAAACGCTGGAGATTCCTTTCTTTGTCGAGGAAAGTAACAACAGCAGCAGCGTTGAGAATGTGCTTGTTGTCGGCGTGGCAGCCGGCTCCCCTGCAGAGGAAGCAGGCCTGCAGGCCAATGACATTATCCTGGCAGCGAACGGCACGCCGCTCAACTCCATATCAGAGCTTGTCGACTTCACAAACCAGCACAAGGGAGAATCCATCGAGCTGCTCGTTGAACGTAATGGCGAACAGTTCACGGTCAACCTGACACCGCGCCCCAATCCCCCACCCGATGAAGGGCCTATCGGGATCGCCATTGCCCCTGTGCAAGCAAACACGGCGCTCGGTCTTATCCTTACCGAACGCGATACGATCATTGATTACGAACCAGCGGACCTTGGCCATGCGCTCGCCTATGGACTGGAAAGTACAGTCAAAACCGTGGAACAGGTCATCAGTGCTCCGATCAGAATCATTCAGGGAGAACTCTCTCCGGAAGTTGCGCGTCCCGTTAGCATCGTCGGAATCAGCCAGATCGGCGGGCAGCGGCTGGAGCAAAGCATTGAGTACCGCTCGCTCCTGCCATTGTTGGACTTTGCCGCTGTGATCAGCCTGGCACTGGGCCTGACCAACCTGCTGCCGATCCCTGGACTGGACGGTGGACGCATTCTGTTTGTGGTCATCGAACTGCTGCGTGGCAAGCCGCTCGATCCAGAGCGGGAGGGCATGGTACACTTGATCGGCATCTTGCTGCTGCTGGGGACTATGAGCATCTTTATCCTCAACGATCTGCTGCATCCGATCACGATGAATATTCCATAATAAGCACCGGCAGGGGGCCTCCTGGAGAGGACATCATGCCCTGCCCCTGGCGATAACGGAGGTTATTGTAAGAAGAACCATGCGTACGCAGACTGAAGACTTTGGGAAAATCCTGGCAGCGCTGGAAGAACAGGAGCATACATTCAGCGCCACCGTCACCTACGGCCTTTCCGGGCTTGACCGGGAAAAGCTGGCGCTGTTTGCCGAGCGCTGGCACGGCTATCCCGTTGAGCGCCGACGCAAACTGATCCAGCACCTCAATGAAGTGAGCGAAGCCAATTTTGAGCTTGACTTCAGAGATATCAATCATCTTGCCCTGGAAGATGCCGACAGCAGCGTGCGCCAGTATGCCATCGAAGGACTGTGGGAAGACGAGACCCTGGCCTTGATGCATAAGCTGGTCAGGATCGCCCGGCACGACCCCAGCCTGGACGTGCGAGCAGCGGCAATCGTGGAACTGGGGCGCTTCATTTTGCTGGGCGAATACGGGACAATCAGCCCAGAAGACGCTCGTCTGGCACAGGATACCGTCCTGCATATCTTTGACCATGAAGATGATAACGAACTGCGTCGCCGGTCACTGGAGGCGATTGCAAACTGTGGGCGCTCCGTCGTCACGGAGATGATTCAAGAACTCTACGCACATGACGATTTGAGAATGCGCATGAGCGCTGTCTTTGCTATGGGCCGCACCTGTGATGAGGCCTGGGCG
>JALSTC010000346.1 GCA_026983935.1 Ardenticatenia bacterium | reverse complement strand
GACCCCTTGGTTTATGACGCTGCAATTGATCTGCAGTTGACACTGAATGGACGGGCGACACTCGGCCAGCGGTTTGGGCTTCCGCCGGACAGCAGCTCATCGCCGCAGGCCACCCGCACGCCCGGCCCGATCCAGCTTCCCTGACGGACAGCCACCATGCGTCTTGACGACTACGAATGGTCACGTAACCCACGCGGCATGCACAACGAAGGTGTCTTCCGCTACCGGCTGGCCCACTACCAGCAGATTCACGCCGGATGGGTGAAGCTGGTTTCCTCGGATATCGAATACATCCAGCACATCCCCGAACTGCTCGCCGCCGGAATTACCCCGATCATCCGCGTCTTCCGCGCAGAAGCCAGTGAACACCCGGCCGATGCACGCGCCTATACAGAAATTCAGCGCTATATTGACGCGGGCGCACGCTGGTTCGAGCTGTGGAACGAGCCGAATCTGGGCAATGAATGGTCGCTGGCACTGGCCTCGCGGCTCAACCCTCACGACATCGGCACTTTCATCGCGCCGCTGATGGATAACTGGATCATATGGGCTGAGCGGGTGATCGAGATGGGCGGCTATCCCGCGTTCATCCCACTGGCGGAAAGCACAGCCATGCCTCACGCCGCGATACCCTGGCTGCGCAACATGATGACCTACCTGAGGGACGCTCATTATGACCGCTTCCGGGCTGTGCTGGGCAACGGCCTGTGGTGTGCCACACACCCCTATATCTACAATCACTTCTACCAGGAAATCCCCGGTGGTGGGCCGCTCAGCGCCCGCCCCCCAGAAGCGCAAAATGCCGCGCAGGGCGGCTGGCACTTCGAATACCCTTACGACCCGATCTCACAGGCCAATGATCCAGGGCGGACCGTCTGGGGCGGCACGGCACTCACACCGCTGGGAGACCCGGTGGGGCTGATGGCAATGGGGCAGGCCTTCATGGAACTGCTGCTTGAAAACTTCGGGGGTGGCGTTGTACCCGTTGTCGGCACCGAAGGCGGCATCTGGCCCTGGCCCGGCCCCGGTGAGCCACCGCGTGTGGATGACAACCGCTTTCCCGGCGTGACATGGGAAAGCCACGCCGAAGCCACCACAGCCATGTTCGACTGGATCGCCAGCAGCGCAGCACCGCCCTGGCTTTTTGGCGTCACAGTGTGGAAAGAGGACATCTACTGGGATGGGCCGAACGGCACCGTGCCGACCGTCCACCGTCTGGCGGAGACCGCCCCACCGTTCAAGAACGTACCGCCGCTGGATACCGGCGGCACCGCCTGGCCCGGCCCGGGTTATGGCACACCGGCAGCCACCGCCGAACCAGAAGGTCCCGGCCCGGTTCACGGCACACCGGACTACCACTTCATCATTCTGGCAGAAAGCATCAATCCGGACTGGTTCTTCCGGGCAGCAGAGGCCTACTGGCTGCGTTTTCACCCGGTGCTGCTGGATAATACCGACCTGATCCCGCTGCTGCCCTATGACAAAAGCCTGGCCATCACGGTGATCGCTACACCCGACATGATCGAGCAGATGAACGCGCAGATTCGCGAACGCTGGCCCACTGCATGGTACGATCTGATCGTCGTGCAGACGCCGGACGAACTGGGCGAAGTGTTCGCGCAGCGTGTTACCGTCGGCAGGCGCTTTGGCTGAGCGGCTGAATCAAAAAAGAGCTGCCAGCGATAGCTGCCGGCAGCTCCCTCACGGGCGGGTATTACATCACAGCGTCACCCCGGTATCAGTAAGGGAACATCTGCATAAACGAGTCCAGGTCATCGAACCCGCGTGCGGAAGCCACGAATACCCACGAACCACGTGCCCAGGAAAACGAGAACCAGCCCCGCGTCGAACTCTCAAAGAAATCCGCTGCTCCAGCTTCATCCAGCACAAAATTGCCGGTCCGCCCGATGGTGCGGGCATACTCCCGCAGCTCAGTCAGCACCTGCCTGGCACGATCCTCATCCCGAAAACGGGCAGCCACAAGGTAAACCGGTGGCGCGGGAGGAGCCTCCTCAACCACTTCTTCCGGCTGTGCTTCTGCCGCTTCGCTTACCTCACCATCGGATGCCGGTACTTCCGCTGCACCGGCATTCGCCACCTCTGCGGCCTCGCCGGTCGTTTCGCTGGCAGCTTCCTCAACCGTTGTATCATCTACAGCAGCGGCCTCCGGCGCATCTACTGCGCTGCCATCCGTCACTTCTGCGGCCCCACCGGCCGTCTCGCTGGCCGCTTCTTCCACCACAGGAGCGGGAACGCGGTACACACCCATCGCCGCCTCATAAGCGCGATAATCAGGTGCAACGCCGCAGTCGGCCAGTATGGGGTCCTGAGTGCTGAAGAAGCACTGCGCGAGCAGCCCTGGTGCCGGGTCTGCAGTTTCGACGGCTTCCTCATTGGTAAGCAGCGTGGTTTCCAGAACGTAGGGCCCGGCGGTCACCGGAAGCAGACTCGCCGCAGGTGCTTCAGGCGGAGGCAGCGGGCGCGTCTGCAGCGGATAGGGCGCAACCAGCGCATCATACAAGAATGGGCCGCGCATATCTTCCATGTACTGCAGCGCACGCCGCCCCAGGTCGGTGGCTACCCACACCAGCACCAAAAGTGCGAAGGCGATCATCGTCAGCGCCCGGACTCGCGGATTGACACGCCTGACAAAGTCCCGAACACGCTCCCACATCAACATAAACAGCCCGACCAGTACGCCTACCCCCCCACGTACACCCGGCGCGTCAGGCTCAATCAGATTCTCATGCCGTGTCATGTTTCCCAACTCCTTACCGGGTATCTGTTCACCCGAGTGCCTCTGGCCCGGGTGAACAGACTATAAACACTTCCGATGCTTCAACTGCGGCCACAGCCGCAGCCAGCGAATACGCCCGACTAGTCCGGCACGCAGCCTTCATAAACGAGGTCCTCCTGCGTATCGTCCAGCGTCTCAGCGCCGCACTGCACAGGCCCTGTCACGCTCCCCGTACCAATCTCCAGATGAGCACCACCGCCCGCTTTGGTCGTCACGGACATATCGCCCATCTGGTACTCCCCGCG
>JALSTC010000345.1 GCA_026983935.1 Ardenticatenia bacterium | reverse complement strand
CGTGCGGTAGTTGAGCAGATCGTCGGGGTTGTCGCTTTCTCCGGCCTGGCGCAGGTCGGTATAGAGCCACAGGCTGATCACAACGTCCTGCATCTCGCGCAGTTCGTGTTCTTTGAAGCCGATATAACAGCGCAGACGTAAATTTTTGATATGAATCTGATCCATTGTATTAAGACCCCATGAGTCTTTTTCGTAAGGACTTCACAGGACGCGGTGTCTACGGTATTGTACCATGAGCAACGTGTACAGGTAGCGGTAGATGTTGAGGAGTTGACCATGACAAAAACGCCCCCCCTGATGAATGGAAACAAGGCGGCTTTACTGAAGACGTATGAGATCGATCTGGAGACATCCCACGACCAGGCCGCCATCGAAGATGCCGTGCGGACGATCCTGCGCAGCGTCGGGGAGAATCCGGATCGTGATGGACTACTGAAGACGCCCGAACGTGTGGCGCGTATGTATGGCGAGTTACTCGCCGGATATAACACTGACCCCGAAAAACTGCTTAACGGTGCGGTGTTTGATGTGGATTATCAGGAGATGGTGCTGGTATCCGATATCGAATTTTACTCGCTGTGTGAGCATCATATGCTGCCCTTTGTCGGGCGGGCACATGTGGCCTATATCCCCCGCGATAAAGTGGTCGGTCTTTCCAAGATTCCGCGCATCGTTGATATGTTCGCCCGTCGTTTGCAGGTGCAGGAGCGCATGACACAGCAGATCGCCAGCTTCCTGATGGACGTGCTCGATCCGCTGGGTGTCGGCGTGGTGGTGGAGGGCGCGCATATGTGTTCGATGATGCGTGGGGTGAAGAAAGCCAATGCCCGGATGGTGACCAGCGCCTTGATGGGCTGCTTCCGGGAAAGTGAAAAAACCCGCGCCGAATTTCTCAGTCATGTCCAGCGTTCGCTGGGGGATGACTGCCTGATTTAGGACTGCTGGTTGATATGCTGTTGGGAGCAGGAGAGGCCCCCCGCCGGGCGCTCTCCTGCGTTCTCGATCAGCGCCCAAACCAGTTGCGATCTCTGCCGGTCAGCTCGTCAATGCGCTGCATCTCTTCTTCGCGCAGGCGCAGCCCCGCCGCGCCCAGCGATTCCTCCAACTGCTCGACCGTATTGGCCCCGATGATGGGCGCGGTGACAAATGGCTGGGTCAGCAGCCAGCCCAGCGCCATCTGGGTGATCGTCTTGCCACGTTCGCGTCCCATTTCTTCCAGCGCATCGAGCAGCGCGAAATTGGCATCGGTCATATAGCCCTTGATCCGTTCGCTGGTTTCGCCCCGCGATCCTTTAGGAATGCTGCCACTCCTGTATTTACCGGTCAGAAAGCCCCCGGCCAGTGGGCTGTAGGGAATCACGCCGATGCTCTGGTCAATGCACAGCGCAGCCAGTCCGGGTTCGACCTCCTCGCGGTGCACGAGGTTGTAGTGTGGCTGGATGGAATCGAAGCGAGCGTAGTCGTGTTTGTCGCTGATCCAGAGGGCTTTGGTCAGCAGCCAGGCAGGGTAGTTGCTGGCACCGATATAGCGCACCTTGCCGGTGGTGACCAGATCATCCAGGGCACGCAGAGTTTCATCCAGCGGCGTATCCCAGTCCGGCCAGTGCACCTGATATAGATCGATCGTCTCGATCTGCAGGCGACGCAGACTGTGCTCAACGGCAAGTGTGATGTGCTGGCGGCTGAGGCCCTCCCCGTTCGGGCCGTCCCACATGCGCCCCCGCACTTTGGTGGCAATGACGACCTGATCGCGGGGTTTGGTCTTCAGCCAGCGGCCAATGATCTCCTCGGCCACGCCGCCCGGATTGCCCTCCGCCCAGAAGCTGTAGACGTCTGCGGTATCAATGAAGTTGATCCCGGCGTCCCATGCCCGGTCGAGCACCTGCAGCGATTGTTCCTCGGTGCTTGTCCAGCGGAAGGTCATCGTGCCCAGGCAAAGTTCACTGACCTTCAGGCCGGTGCGGCCCAGCTTTCGGTATTCCATCACCTTTTGTCCTTTGTGTGCGTTCACATGGATGAGAGAATCGATTGTGGGGATGTTTTGCCACATCGGCGGGCCGGATGCAAATGATAGCGCAGGAAAGTGCAGGCCGGTTAGAAAACGCGAACTTTGCCGTCAGCTATCTTGTCCCATTACCCGGATGGCAGTACAATGCCGATAAGGTATGTTGTACATTGGGAATAAAGGATCGGGCCATGGACTTAGTAGAACTGCTCAGAGGCGTGGAGTTGTTCGCCGGGCTGGATGAGGAACAACTGAGCCGCCTGTCCAGAATCAGTCATCCGGAAGAATACCGGGACGGAGATATTGTGTTCCGGCAGGGCGATCAGGGGGACCGACTGTATATCATCCGCGAAGGGCAGTTCGGGGTGATCGTCGGGGACGACCCGGAGACGGCCCGGCCCACCATTTACCTGGGGACAGGGCAGATCTTTGGGGAAATGGCGCTGGTGGATTATGGGGAGCGTTCGGCGACCATCCGCTGTGCCAGCGACCATGCGGCTCTTTCCGTGATCATGCGCGATGACTTCGAGCGCCTTTGCACCGCAGACACGGCCATCGGCTATATCATCATGCGCAACATTGCCAGTGACCTGTCGTTTAAGCTCCGCCGCCAGAATTTGAGGCCACAGTCCGGGTGAGTGGGAGAAGATGTCAGAGAAGATTACGGTCTACTAGCACAGGAAAGGAGGTAAGCGCCGCTCCTTAATGCTGCTGCAGGCAGCATCCTGGCGCAATACTGATGATCTATAAAGTGAGTTATGTGGTGATGGGCGGGGAACACCCCGGCGGAATTATGAATCATATTAAACGCCCGGAGATTGGCGATCGTGTCGAGATCGGCAAGCTCACCTTTGAGATTATTGAGATTCACGAAGTAATGCCGCCGCGGGGCGATTTTCAATTCCTGCATGCCACTGTCAAGCCAGTGGAGCTGGCCGAGCCGAAGAGCTGACTCCCGGCGCTCTGTGCCCTGAATATATAGATACACAGCCCGCCGCCCTGTGCCGCTGCGGGCGTTTTTTTCACACGGCGGCGCTTC
>JALSTC010000344.1 GCA_026983935.1 Ardenticatenia bacterium | reverse complement strand
ACGCCCACCTCATTTGCCCCGCGATCCCGGTCACCGGTATACTACGCTCATAAAAATAGAGACATCTTATTGAGCAGCATAAATATCGAAAGGAGCCGGGCCTGTGAGCGAACAACCTGAGGCCGCCATCAAAGCGGTGGACAGCCTTTCTGCCTATGAATTTCATGTGGAATTGAACGGCGAGGTCGTGGACGGCATCTTCAGCGTGCATGGGCTGACCAGCTTCACGCTGGAAGGCGAGATGCCGCCGCTGGTCATCAGTAAGATGGTGCAGCAGGATCGCAGCAATGCCTTCAACACCTGGACACGGGAGACGCTGGAAGGCGGCAGGCCAACCCGTGAAGTTGCCATCGTGGCCGTGGACGAGGGCCTGGAAACCCGCCGCTGGGTCTACCACAACGCCTATATCACCGCGATCAACTTCTCCGACTTTGACACGGCGCTCAGTGAGCTGGTGGAGGAGCGGATCACCATTCGGGCGCAGCGGGTGGAGGAAATCTGGCCCGCATAGCCGCCGCCTGGCCGCTGCCCTGTCCGATTGAAACGAAAAAGCGTGAGCGGCAGCCGCTCACGCTTTTGGTATGGACGTGCGGGGACTCGAACCCCGGACCTCTACAGTGCGATTGTAGCGCTCTCCCAACTGAGCTACACGCCCTCAGGCGAGTTGCATTGTAGCGCCGCGCCGGGGGGCTGTCAAGGTTTTTTGGTTCCACCGGAGATGGATAAATGGACGACCTCCGCCACATAGACCGCGTGATTCCCGGCCTGTACATCAGCGGGGCACGGGCCGTCTACCAGGCTCCAGCACTGAGGAAGGCGGGCATCACCCGTGTATTGAAGCTGTACGAAGGTCCGCCCGACTGGCCGCCCGATTTCCACGTGTGCGACAATCCGCTGGAAGACGGCGCACCCATTCCGTCATATATTCTGAGCGCCGGGGTGGCCTTCATTCACCAGAGCATGGCGGCAGGCGAGAAGGTGCTGGTGACCTGTGGCGCAGGGATCAGCCGCTCGTCCACGTTTGTGCTGGCCTATCTGGTCGAGAGCGGTTACGATCTGCGCGACGCCTGGCAGTTATTACGGCAGCGGCATCCCCCGGCCTACCCCGCCTTTGCCCTGTGGGAATCGCTGCTGGCCTACTACAACCTGCCCTACACACTGCGCGATATACTGGAATGGATGAAGCGGGATGACGAAGAAAACGGTTGAATCGCTGGCCGACGGCTACATAAAATGGCTGCGCTCGCATGTGGGCAGCCGGTTGATCTATCTCGTTTACGCGGGCGTGGTGATCTTTGATGAGGCGGAGCGCATCCTGGCACAGTCGCGCTATGATTTCGACTGGTGGAGCACGCCGGGCGGCGCGATGGAGCTGGGCGAATCGCTTTCGGAGACGGCGCGGCGTGAAGTGCGCGAGGAAACGGGGCTGGATGTGACGCTGCGCGGGCTGGTCGGCGTGTACAGCCACCCCCGCTACAACCTGCATTACCCCAACGGCGACGACGTGCAGCAGTGGACGGCCTGCTTCTGGGGCGAGGTCGCCGGGGGTAAACTGCGCCCGGACGGCGGCGAGACACTCGATCTGTTCTTCGTTGAACCGGAGGCCTTCATGGCCCGCACACATCCCTCTCACCGGGCAATGGTGGAAGATGCGATACGTGCCCGTGCGGGCGGCGGGCCGCACATGGAGCCGGTCGAATCGTTCCCCCCGCTCCAGCCATACTACCCCATCCTGCGCGAATCCGTCGGCCACGCGCCGGTCATTCTGCCGGGCAGCATGGCCGTGATCGAGGATGGGCAGGGCCGCATCCTGATGACCCGCCGCACGGACTTTGACTGCTGGGACTTTCCCTCCGGCTTTGCCGATCTGGGCGAAACCAGCACCGCCAACATCGTGCGGGAAGTGCGGGAGGAAACGGGGCTGGAAGTTGAACCGTATGCCATCGTCGGGCTGTACAGCGAACCGCGCTGGTACTACGGCCCATATCCCAACGGCGACGTGGTGCACGGCGTCGGGCTGACGTTTGCCTGCCGTGTCACCGGCGGCGAGCTGATCGCGGAAGGCAACGACGACGAAAATTCGGCGGTGGCCTTCCTGCCGGTGGAGCGGATCATGGCCGAAGGCTGCGCGGAAGCCACACGGCGCGTGCTGCAGGACTACTTTGATCGGGACAACTGGCCGCACGTGCGGTAGAAAGCAGGGATGAAACCCCATGCCTATATCAGCCTATTTGCGCCGCCTGCGGGAAAAAGTCGGCACGGATGTGGTGTTCACCCTCGGCGCGGGCGCGGTGATCATGGACGACGCGGGGCGCGTACTGCTGCAAAAGCGCAGCGATAACAGGCGGTGGAGCCTGCCGGGCGGCGGGCTGGAGCCGCTGGAAACGCCCGCCGATGCCGTCGTGCGCGAAGTCTGGGAAGAAACCGGGCTGCTGGTCGAACCGATGCGGGTGATGGGTGTTTTTGGTGGGCCGGAATTCCACGTGACCTACCCCAACGGCGACGAAATCTCCGGCATCACAACCGTATTTGCCTGCCGCCCGATCGGGGGCAGCCTGCGCCCCGACGGCGACGAAGTGCTTGATCTGGCCTACTTCGACATAGAGGAAGCCCTGGCCCGGCTGTCCATGCCCGCTCATCTGCGCAGCCGCTTTGGGGCGGTGATGGCCGCCGGGGAGCGGGCCTATTTCGATCCGCCAACCTGGCAGCCGCCAGCGGACGGTGTCCGCGCCAACGGCATCTCGCCCTACATGCGGCACATGCGGGAAAAAGTGGGGACGACTCTCCTGATGACGGCGGGCGCGGCGGCGGTTATTTTCGATGCACAGGGGCGCGTGCTACTGCAAAAACGCGGCGATACGGGCCGCTGGGGGCTGGTCGGCGGCGGCATTGATCCCGACGAAGCGCCCGCCGATGCTGTGGTGCGCGAGGCCTGGGAAGAGACCGGGCTGCTGGTCGAACCGGTGCGGATCGTCGGTGTGTATGGCGGGCCGGATTTTCATCTTGTGTATCCCAACGGGGATGAAGTGGCCATCACCAGCATC
>JALSTC010000343.1 GCA_026983935.1 Ardenticatenia bacterium | reverse complement strand
CGGGGTTTCCTTCCGGCGCGGCAGCTTTATGGCCGCATTGGCGCATGGCTGCCCGATCATCACTACCTCTCCTGCTGTACCGATGCCTGAACTGGCGAATAAAGAAAATGTCTACCTTGTCGCGCCGGGGTCAGTGAGTGGGCTTGCCGCCGCGCTGCAGATACTGGCGGAGGGCCTGGCGCTGCGTCTGCGTCTGGCAGAAGGCGCGCGGGCGCTGGCAGAATACTTCACGTGGGATCGGATCGCGCAGCAAACTGCGGCCCTGTTTGCTGGACTCGTCAAGTGAATTCGCATAGTCATATACAAGAAACAGAGATAGAAAAAGCCAGACACCTCCGGTAAACTTATTCGCCGCTCTGCCATTAGTTCAGGGGTACAGCCATTGACTTCATTGCACCGCCTGCTTTTGATCGGCACCCTGACAGCAAACCTGCTGCTGGGTATTGGCTACAGCATTCTAACGCCCATCTTCGAGACGCCCGATGAAATGTGGCACTATGCAATGGTACAGCACCTCACGGCTAACGGATTCGCGCTCCCCGTGCTGGGTGAAGGCGAGGCCGGCCCCTGGGCACAGGAGGGTGGCCAGCCGCCGCTGTACTACATGCTGGCCGCGCTGGGGACATTATTCATTGACACCGCTGATTTCCCTGCCGTTCGTCAGGTCAATCCTCATGCGGATCTCGGCCTCATGCGTGCCGACGGTAACATCAACGTGGTAATGCATGACCCGGCCCGCGAAGCACTGCCCTGGTACGGCACAGTGCTGGCTGTGCATGTGGCACGGCTGTTTTCCGCGCTGCTGGGTGTGGGGACAGTACTGACGACATTCCTGATCGGGCGTGAAGTGTTCCCTGAGTGGCCGGAAGTCGCCCTGGGGGCGGCGGCGCTGAATGCCTTCCTGCCGATGTTCCTGTTCATCAGCGGAGCGGTCAACAATGACAACCTGTCCAATTTGCTGGCCGGGCTGATGCTCTGGCAGATTGCCCGGCTGGTCAATGCGCGATCGGTGCCCGGATGGGGTGTGTATGCGACACTGGGTGTCACTTTGGGCGCGGCAATGCTCGCCAAGCTCAGCCTCGGCTTTTTGCTGCCATTGGTGGGGCTGGCGCTGCTGGCGGTGAGCCTGCGGGTGAAGGATTGGCGTCCGCTGGTTATTGGTGGCAGCATTGTGGGCGGACTCACTGTGCTGATCGCGGGGTGGTGGTATCTTCGCAATGTGCAGCTTTACGGCGACCCGACCGGGCTGGACGCATTCCTGGGAGTCATTGGCGTGCGTTCCGTACCCGCTGATCTGGCCCAGCTCTGGAGTGAGCGCGACTCATTCCTGCGGTCGTGGTGGGGGTTGTTCGGCAGCATGGATGTGCCTCTGCCTGAAGCGCTGTATACGGTATTCAATACCCTGGGTGGCGCTGGTTTGATCGGCTTTGCCGCTTATGTGCTGGCGCGGCTGGTCGGACGCACTGCCATGCCACTGCGGGGGCGGATCCTGCCACTGCTGCTGATTGTGGCATGGCCTGTGGTGGCGTTTATTGCTCTGCTGCGCTGGACAAGCATCACATGGGCCTCGCAGGGGCGGTTGATGTTCATCGCCATCGGCCCCATCAGTCTGTGGATGGCGGTGGGATTGATGTGGTGGTGGCGGAGGCGCTGGCAGCCATATCTTGTTGGCGGTGTGGCGGCGCTTTTTCTGATGGTGGCGGTGGTCGCTCCCTTTGCCTGGATACAGCCGGCTTACGCCCTGCCGCCGCTGGATGATCCCCTGCCTGCTGTGCTGCCCGGCACGGAGCAGGATTTCTACGAACCGGGTGGAAGCGTGCCGGTGCTTCGGCTGCGGGGCTATGAGGTACAGCCAACCAGCCTCCGCCCTGGTGAAACGCTCACGCTGACTTTGTACTGGGAGGTGCTGCAGCCGCCGTCACGACGCTGGAGTCTGTTTGTTCATGTGCTGGATAGTGCCGACCTGATCGTCGCGCAGCGCGATCGCTATCCGGGGTGGGGCCTGCTGGCTACAGAGCGGTTGATCGGTGGTGAACGCTGGTCTGAGTCGGTCGTGGTTGAGGTGCCAGATGCGGCCTATGCCCCGGACGTACTGCAGGTGGCGCTGGGACTGTATGATCTGGCGACGGGCGAGCGGATGCTGCTTACAGCGGCTGGCGGCGACCAACTGCTGCTTGAGCCAGTCATTACGCTGCAGCCGTCGGATGACTCTACCGGAATTCCCAATCCACGCCATGATGATTTCGGCGGTGTGATGGTTTTGCGCGGCTATGAAGTCAGTGCGAGGCGTGCCGCCCCCGGCGATGCGGTGACCGTCACCCTGTATTGGGAGGGACAGCGACGTATTGAACGTGACTACACCGTTTTTGTTCATGTGCTCGATCCAGTGACCACTACGATCTACGGCGGATCGGATGCGTATCCGGCGACCTGGGCTGCCCCAACGAGCACCTGGACTCCTGGCGAGACGGTTGTGGATGCGCACACGTTCACGCTGGACCCGGAAACGCCGCCCGGCGTTTACCAGATCGAAGTCGGGGTATACTGGATGCCGGAAGATGGCGTTTTCGAGCGGCTCCGGGTCGCTGCGCCTTATGGCGGACAGAGCACGGATGTCGTCTACCTGAGTCAGATGGCGGTGAACTCGAACACCGGAGGCGATGCACCATGAGTCAGTGGCTTTCACGATGGCGGACGGACGCCCTGGCCTGTCTGCTGCTGGCCACACTGTGGGCGCTGTTCTTCTGGCGCTTTCTGACGCCTGTGCCCGGCGACCAGGTGTCGCTGACGGGCGGGGATTTCTCCGGACAGTTTGTCGCCTTTGGAGCATACCAGGCCAGCCGTCTGTGGCAGGGGGAAGTGCCGTTATGGAACCCGTACAACAACGGCGGCCTGCCATTTTTGGCCGACACACAGTCCGCGGTGTTTTATCCCCCGCGCCTGCTGACGGTGGCGCTGAGCGGTTTGGCTGGCGGCTGGACGTATCATGCCCTTGAACTGGAGATGATGGGACATGTGCTGCTGGGCAGCCTGCTGATGTATGTTC
>JALSTC010000342.1 GCA_026983935.1 Ardenticatenia bacterium | reverse complement strand
GCCGCAGAAAGTCGCGGCGGGAAAGTTTCAGGTTGGGGGGAGATGGTGTGGTCATTATTGGTGTCCTCGTGTTTGTTTCGGGTAGTTGGGAGATCGGGGAGACGGATTTGCTGCTCTCCCCGGCGGTTATTTGTTCACCGGTATTGAAACGCGGGCGAGGCAGCCAGCAGGACGATGCCCTCCGCCAGGCGGTAGAGGTCTTCCTCAATGGTCATGTCGGGGAGTCCGCCCGATGTCACATAGCCCCATATGGCGCTGCGTTCGGCTTCGCTGAGCGGACGGCTCAGCAGCAGGTCGGCGAAGTAATTGAAGATCGGCTCCGGCTCGTAGGGCACCCCGGCGGCACTAAGCTCCGCCTGCAGGTCAATGTTGATGCCGGTCACGCCGTTGAAGATGATCAGCAGCGCGGCATTCCAGCGGTTCAGCATGTTGTCTGCCCAGGCCTCGGCCACATCTGGATAGCCGTCCGGCGTCGGGTGCAGGAAGGGGATATGCCCCATCGCTTCCATCCCGACCATAAATTCGCGGAAGGCACGCGGTTCCCGAAAGCTCAGTTCGGCGTTGAAGGCCCGCAGGATACTGGCCACATAGTTCCAGGGCCGTTTGAGCTTGGGCGGCGCATTCCAGAAGTCCTCGCTGTCGAAGATCGTACGCAGCATGGCGCGGATATCGCCGCCGGTGTCCATGTACGTCGCGGCGACGGCGTCCACCAGATGAGCGGGTGGGTCATCGGCCACGAAGCGCCGCACCAGCTTGGTGCTGATGAAACGGGCCGTGCTGGGGTGCTCCGCCAGTAGATCGAGCACGCGCTCGCCTGCCGCTTCGCCCAGCCCCGCCGGAATGACCTCACCCAGCACGCGCTGCTCGCTGTCATCGTGCATCCGGGCGCGGAAAACGAATGTGCCCGGATTCTCGCCCTGGCGCGGCCTGCCGACCGACCAGCCGGTCAGTACACGGGCGACGGCGTACACGTCATCCTCAGTGTAGCCGCCGTTGACGCCCAGCGTGTGCAGTTCCATCAGCTCGCGGGCGTAGTTTTCGTTGGGATGCTCGCGGCTGCTGCTGGCATTGTCCAGGTAGAGCAGCATGGCCGGGCTGTGTGCTGACGCGCCGAGCAGGTCGCGGAAGCGGCCCATGGCGTGCGGTCGGATGACCTCGCGGTCGTCGGTCGTCTTGAGGAAGACCACCGGCCCATCCAGCATGTAGATGCTGAAGTGGTCGCTCCAGAACTGCACCATCATTTCGTAAAGCTGCCGCTGGCTGTAGATGGCCCGTGCCAGCGTCCCTGCCTGAAGCTCCGCCAGAAAGGCGGGGCGCTGCTCGTTCTCCGGGATGCCGTTCGCGAAGATTTCATCCGGGGTCATCCACAGGGTGGGGGCGTTCTGCCGCAGCGCCGATTCCAGTTCGGTGTCATCCAGCGTTTCTGGATTGAGCTGTGCCTCGATCCATTCGCTGACGCCCATCTGCTGCACCTGCTCCACCAGGCCGGGGCGCGGCCCGAAGGTCAGGCGGTGCACAACGTGGGCGGCGGGGTCGCGTT
This sequence comes from Ardenticatenia bacterium, assembly GCA_026983935.1. Lineage (GTDB taxonomy): Bacteria > Chloroflexota > Anaerolineae > Aggregatilineales > Ch27 > JALSTC01. The sequence goes on along the minus strand of JALSTC010000342.1, from coordinate 1,511 downwards.
CGGCGGCATAGGCAGGCTGGAGCGCTTCCGGCAGGCCCAGCGGATCGGCCAATACACGCTCCAGCAGGCCCGCCGCTGCCACACCGGCAGCCGTGCCCAGAAAAGTACGACGATTCATGCTCATGGCTGTGTCTCCTGCGCTATCTGGCTGTCTGAGGCCAGTGTAGGAGGCAAATGTAACCGATGTGTTACCGTCGTGATCGGGGAGGGTAAAAAGTGCGTTCGGGGATGGAAAGCCAGAAGCAGGAAGCGAAATCTGAGGTTAAGGGGCGGTGCAGCGAGACGCCCGGACGGGCCGGCGTGCGCTATTCGGCTTGCTGCGCCTCCGGGCCGTCCAGCACGACGCGGACGGCGATCTGCCAGCCGGGGAGGACGGGATCGCCCGGCAGGGTATCGGCCTCATGGAGGGTGTGGCCGTCCGGATCGTCAGGGGTATGGACGCGCACGGTGCGGTTTTGCGGGTCAATGACCCACACCAGCCGCGTGCCGTAGCGCAGGTAATCGGCCACTTTCTGTACCACGTCGCTGTAGCGGTCGTTAGTGGAGACAACCTCAACGGCCAGGTCAGGAGCCAGCCGCCAGGGGCCTTCTTCGCTGCCGTACTTTTCCTCGTGGGCGTTGATCCGCTCCCGGCTGATGAAGGACACATCCGGCACACGGGAATCGCGCACCCAGTCTTTGCGTTCGTCGCCATCGAGGACGTAAGGCGTGTTATCCGGCCAGACCTCGCCCAGCGGATTTTTCTCCAGGAATGCTTCAATGGCAAAAAGTAGATCGCGTGCAATGCGCACATGCTGGCGCGTGGGTGGCGACATGGTCACAATCTCCCCACTGACGACCTCGATAGGCTGCCGGGTGTAGCGTTCCATCCATTCGGCCAGCGGCAGGCCGGTTGCTGTTGAGGTTTCCTGTTTTTTGGTGGGCGCAGTTGCCGTCATGATGATCGCCTTGCTAACCCTGCGTGTGTTTTATTATATCACACGTCCCGCTCTGTTTTCTGCGCGAAGATGTTGATCCAGCCGTCCTGTTCCGGCTGCTCCACGATGCTGAACCCGGCTTCCCTGACCAGCGCTGCCAGTTCTTCCGGGCGATAGTAGACGAAAAATCGCTCCGCGCCGCCATACGCCTGCGTGCGGACCCACGCTTCACCCGTGCCTGCTTTGACGCCGACGTACAGCAATCCGCCCGGCCTGAGGACGCGCCGGAATTCCCCCAGCGCCGTCGGCGCATCAGCACGCGGCACATGCAGCAGAGAGGCGCAGACCCATAACCCATCGAAGACTCCGGCGGAGAAGGGCAGGCGGCGCATATCGGCCTGGCAGAATGAAGCGTCCGGCGCGGTCTGTCGGGCAATCGCCAGCAGGCCCATGCTCAGGTCCACGCCTGTCACGCGGCAGCCGTGCGCTGCGAAGTAACGTGCGTCCCGCCCATGCCCGCAGCCCACATCCAGCACAGTCTCTGCCGGGCAGTGGCGCTCGAAGCGGTCAAGCATGGGCTGCACGGGCGCGGTG
>JALSTC010000341.1 GCA_026983935.1 Ardenticatenia bacterium | reverse complement strand
AAGATGAGGGCGTGCACACTGCCCTGTTCTACGGTCTGGGGTCAGACGGCACGGTGGGCGCGAACAAGAATACCATCAAGATCATCGGCAAAGCCACCGACTACTACGCACAGGGCTACTTTGTCTATGATTCCAAGAAAGCCGGCTCGCGTACAGTCTCTCACCTGCGCTTCAGCAAGAAGCCCATCCGCAGCGCATACCTGATCCAGAAGGCGGATTTTCTGGCCTGCCACAACTTCAGCTTCCTGGAGCGCTTCGAAATGCTGGGCAATCTCAAACCGGGCGGCACCTTCCTGCTGAACAGCCCCTATGGGGCTGACGAAGTCTGGGATCATCTGCCACGCGAGGTGCAGGAAGCGCTGATCGAGAAGCAGGCACGTTTCTTCGTCATTGACGCGCTCGGTCTTGCCAAGTCACTTGGTCTGGGTGTCCGCATCAACACAACGATGCAGGCGGCTTTCTTCGCCATCTCCGGTGTGCTGCCAGAAGAGCAGGCCCTGGAAATGATCAAGCTGGCCATTGAGGATACTTACGGCAAGAAGGGGCAAATGGTCGTGGATATGAACATCCGCGCCGCCATGTTGGCCCGCGAGCGTATTGAAGAAGTCAAAGTCCCGGCCAAGGTTACCAGCAAAGTCGGTGTTCGTCCGCCAGTACCGGAGGATGCGCCGGAATTCGTCCGCAAAGTCACGGGCGAGATTATTGCCGGGCGCGGCGACCTGCTTCCGGTATCGGCAATGCCTGCCGACGGCACTTTCCCGGTGGGGACGACCAGGTACGAAAAACGCAACATCGCGCCGGAAATTCCGGTATGGGAGCCGGAAATCTGCATCCAGTGCAATCAATGCGCCTTCGTATGCCCGCACGCCGCGATTCGCACCAAGGTCTACGACGCCAGCTATGCCGACAACGCGCCGGAAACCTTCAAATACACCGAAGCGCGCGGACGGCAGTTTGCAGGGATGCTCTACACCGTACAGGTCGCGCCGGAAGACTGCACCGGCTGCAACATGTGCGTTGAGGCCTGCCCGGCATTTGAAAAAGTTAATGGCACCAAGACCGACAAGAAAGCCATCAACATGGCTGTGCAGGCTCCGCTGCGGGAGCAAGAAGCAGAGAACTTCGATTACTTCCTCTCCATCCCCGATCCGGATCCGTCACTGTTCAACCGCTTCACGGTCAAAGGCTCGCAGTTCCTGCGGCCTCTGATGGAATTCTCCGGTGCATGCGCGGGTTGCGGCGAAACACCGTATATCAAGCTGATGACCCAGCTCTTTGGTGACCACACCGTGATCGCCAATGCCACAGGCTGTTCGTCCATCTACGGCGGCAACCTGCCCACAACCCCCTACACCACCCGTGCCGATGGGCGCGGCCCGGCGTGGTCGAATTCGCTGTTCGAAGACAACGCCGAATTCGGCATGGGGATGCGCCTGACCATTAACAAGCTGACCGAGCATGCCTTTGAGCTGCTCGATGAAATGTTCGACATTCTGCCCAAGAAGCATCATGCGCTGCTGGAAGCTATCCGTGATGCCGACATGAGCACACCGGAAGGCATCGAGGAGCAGCGCGGGCGCGTGGAAGACCTCAAGAAGCTGCTTGAGAAGGAGGACAGTGTCCTCAGCCGAAGGCTGCTGACCGTCGCCGACTATCTGGTCAAGAAGGCCGTCTGGATCGTTGGCGGTGATGGCTGGGCCTATGACATCGGCTACGGTGGGCTGGATCATGTGCTGGCTTCCGGGCTTGATGTCAATGTGCTGGTGCTGGACACCGAGGTTTACTCCAACACCGGCGGCCAGGCATCGAAAGCCACACCACGCGCAGCCGTCGCCAAGTTTGCCGCCGCGGGTAAGGATCACCGCCGGAAGGACCTGGGCCTGATGGCGATGACCTACGGCAACGTGTACGTTGCGCAGGTCGCGATGGGCGGCAACATGACCCATACGGTCAAAGCCATGCGCGAGGCTGCCGCTCATCCCGGCCCCTCGCTGATCATCGCCTATTCACACTGCATCGCGCACGGCATTGACATGGCCAAGGGATTGGACATCCAGAAACTGGCCGTTGACTCGGGTTTCTGGCCGCTGTACCGTTACAACCCGGACGTGCCGGAGGGCAAGAATCCCTTCTCGCTGGATTCCAAGATGGACATCGAGCTTCTGGAAGAGTACATGTATACGCAGGTACGCTTCAACGTGCTGCGTAAGGTTGACCCCGATCGGGCGCAAAAACTGGCCGAACTGGGGCACCAGGACGTGCTCGACCGCTGGAATCAGTATCTGCAACTGGCACAGGCCAAAGTCTGATCGCAAACACAAATTCCAGAGAGAACAGAACCGCCTGCCGGGCACTTCGGCAGGCGGTTTACCGTTTCTCATTGAGACCGCTGGCGTGAATTCAATCTTGTCAGGCCCTGGACATTCAGCTATACTATCGAGTGTCGGGCGACGTCGCCAAGTGGTAAGGCAAGGGTCTGCAAAACCCTCATCGTCGGTTCGATTCCGACCGTCGCCTCTGGTTAGAACGCCGGCTCCACACTCAGGGCTGGCGTCTTTGTATCACAACTGCTGTCGCCAGGGGCAGCACAGATAACCGCAATGCGTTGATGGCGAAAAGTAAGGGGACATGCGCGGTTCAGAGAGTGGCCAGTGCTGAGAAAGCCGCCCGCTGCACCCCCTGAAAGACCCGCCGGAGCTGTCGCGGCGAACCTCGGAGACGCTAACAGTCTGCCGCCATTAGCCGCGAATCGGCTGCACCCGTTACCGTGCAAAGGTCGCCTCTGTCGGCGACCTGCAAAGGCCGTTGTTTGTGAAAATGACGGTGAAGCAAGGTGGCACCACGAGCACCCCCCTCGTCCTTGAAGACGAAGGGGGTGTTTTATTGCCCTATCCTGCCGCACAACACTACAGGAGGTGCCGATGAGCCGCACACTTGCCTCGCAGCTAAAACATCATGTCGGAGAGCGAGTCCAGGTAAAAGGCTGGTTACACGCCCTGCGCAAGATGGGTGAAGTCAACTTCCTGCTTGTCCGCGACCGCACCGGCCTGATT
>JALSTC010000340.1 GCA_026983935.1 Ardenticatenia bacterium | reverse complement strand
ACGCCGCGCTCCGCCAACCTTCGATGTGCTGGTGGAGATTCAGACGCGCAACCGGCTGGCGATCCATGAGGATGTGGCCGCGGCGGTGGATGCTGCCCTGCGCGGGCGGCCCCTGCCGGTCGAGGTACGCACCCGCAGGCCGGACGGCACGATTGACATCTCCACTGAACAGCCGGATTACAGCACCTCTGCCACGGAGCGCGGCGGACGGCGGGCACGCAACGGCTCCGGCCGTCAGCCACAGCCGCCGCAGCACTTCGATCCGACACAGATTCCCAGCGGCACCAACCGCGCCGGGCTGCCGCCCCTGCACGCCTACGTCTACGGCGTGGCGCGCAACCGGCTGGTGCAGATCGCCAAGCGACTGAACCTGCCGCTGATCATCGAAAACGACCTCAGCCAGGCACAGGCGATGGTCACGCTGAAGAGCTACTACCGCCGCCGTCCCAAGCTGATCGTGGACGTCGAGCGGCGCGGGATGCCGATTTACGTCCTGCGGGCCAACACCGTGACACAGATCGAAAACTTCCTGGTGGATGTGTTCCAGTTGGAGCGCATGGAAGACGACCCGCTCAGTGAAGGCCTGCAGGACGCCCAGCAGGCCATCGAGCAGGTGAAATCCGGCGCACGGCAGATCGATCTCGATCCACAGCCGCCCTATGTCCGGCGCTGGCAGCATGAGCTGGCGCGGCAGGCCAATCTGGTCAGCCACAGCTACGGCAAGGAGCCAAACCGGCACGTGCGCATCTTCCGCGAGGAACGGCGTTAGCGCCGCGCATCCGACCGCTAAACATGACTGCCTATACCAGCAGCGAACGCTACCAGCAGTGCCAGGCGATCTTCGACCGCGCCTACCCTGATTTCCGCGATGCCGGACAGCGCTATGCCGATCGGATTCAGGCGGCGCTGGACGGGCAAACACGGCTGCTCGATATCGGCTGCGGGCGCGGCAGCCTGGCCCATGACGCCATCCGGCAGGCGGGCCGCTCCGTCGGCATTGACCTGATGCATGATGATCTGCGCCACAACACGACGGTGGACGCCGCCGCCGTGGCCGATGCCGGGGCGCTGCCCTTCCCGAAGGCGAGCTTCGATCTGCTGGTCAGCCAGTGGGTGGTGGAGCACTTCGCCCATCCGGCGGAGGCCTTCCGCGAGCTGGGGCGCGTGCTCAAGCCGGGTGGCAGGCTGATCCTTCTCACCACCAACGCCAACAACTATATTCCGCTGTTCAGCCGCATGGTGCCCGATCGGGTGCAGCGGCTGGTCATCGAAAAGCTGCTGCGCCGCCCGGCCCATGAGTCCTTCCCGACCTACTTCCGCGCCAACACACGCCGCGCCATCACACGGCTGGCCGGAGATGCAGGCTTTACCGTCGAATCGATCGAGTACGTGGCCAACCCGTTCTACCTGGCCTTCAATGTGCCGCTGTTCCGGCTGGCGATGCTCTACGAACAGATCACCGACAGGCCCGCGCTGCGGCATCTCAAGCTGTATCTGCTGGCCACGCTCCGCAAACAGTAAAGGATCACGCGGCGTTGTTCATCACCTTTGAAGGGCCGGAAGGCTCCGGCAAGACGACCCAGTTCACGCGGACAGTTGCCGCGCTGCAGGCAGCAGGCCATGATGTGCTGGCCACGCGGGAGCCGGGCGGCACGCCCATCGGTGAACAGATTCGCAGTGTGCTGCTTGACCGCCCGGAAAACACCACCATGACGCCGGAAGCAGAAGCGCTGCTCTTCAGCGCGGCCCGCGCCCAGCACGTCCGGGAACGCATCCGCCCCGCGCTGGCGGCAGGAAAAATTGTACTGTGCGACCGCTTCGCCGATTCGACGCTGGCCTATCAGGGCTACGGGCACGGCCTCGATCTGGAGGCGCTGCGGCGCATCACGGCCTTCGCCACCGGCGGCCTGACGCCCGACATCACGATCTACCTGGACTGCCCGCCGGAAATCGGCCTGCGGCGCAAGGCCAACCAGGCGGAATGGAACCGGCTGGACGGCATGGCGCTGGACTTCCACCGGCGCGTCTACGGGGGCTTTCTGGCGCTGATGGCAGACTCCCCCACCCGCTGGGTGCGTATTGACGCCACCCGTCCGGCGGATGACGTCTTCGCACAAATCGCCGCCGCGCTGCAGGCACGCGGCCTCGCCCTCGGTTGACAGATACCCAGATGCAGGACGACGAATTACATGAGGCGGGAATCAGCACAGCGCATCTTCCGATGGTTGCAAAGCCATGACTCTGGCTGGATCGCTGCCGCATTGTTCCCGCTGGCCGGTATTCTGCCCGCCGTCAGCGGCGGCACGGTCCGCACGGCGGACGGCATCATCCACGTCCATCGCATTCAGGCCATGACGCTGTTCTGGCAGCAGGGCATCCTGTGGCCGCGCTGGGTGTCTTATTTCCACCTGGGGTACGGCTATCCTCTCTTCAATTTCTATCCGCCGCTGGTCTATTTCTTCGGGGCCGGGCTGGGCCTGCTGGGGATCAGCGCGCCGGACGCTTTCAACCTGATCATGGCCGGATCATGGATTCTGGGGGCGGTGGGCGCGTATGCCCTGGCACGCCGCTTTTTGCCGGCGCAGGCCGCCGTCCTGGGCGCGCTGCTGTGGGCCTATGCGCCTTCGCGCATACATGAAGTGTGGCAGCAGGGCAGCCTCAGCCAGATGATGGGGGCCGCCTTCATCCCCTGGCTGTTCCTGGCCCTGGCCCATGCCGCCCGACGCCCCACGCGGCGCAATTTCGCCGCCATCGGCGTGCTCTACGCCGCTGTGATTCTGTCGCACCTGCCGATCGCCGTGATGACCACGCTGTTTCTTGCCGCTGCGATCATCCTGCTGCCGCTGCGCGCCACATTCACAGATCGGCGGACATACATCAAACGCGCCCTGCACCTGGCCGGGGGCGCTGCGCTGGGCGTCGGTCTCTGTGCCATTTTCGTGCTGCCGGTGGCGGTGGAACTGCCCATCGTCCAGGCCCCCACACAGGACCCGCTCCCCATTCTGATGAGCAGCTTTCTGCAGCCCGGCGAAGTATTCAGCAGCATCTACCAGCCGCAGGACCTGA
>JALSTC010000339.1 GCA_026983935.1 Ardenticatenia bacterium | reverse complement strand
CTGCATCTGTGCATGATCATCTGGATGGATGATATCCTCCGGCTTCATGCGATCAATGATTTCTTCCGGTGTGTAGCCAAATGTTTCGGCAAGCGCCGGGTTCGCGTAGCGAATCAGGCCATCCTGGATGATATATACGCCGACGAGGGAGCTTTCCGTTACCGTGCGGAAGCGCTCCTCACTTTCCTGGAGTGCGGCTTCCACTTCCTTGCGCGCCGTGATGTCTTCCTTGACGGCGAGAAAATGGGTGATGTTTCCTTCGGAGTCTGTGATTGGCGAAATGGAGGCGTGCTCCCAGTAGAGTTCGCCGCTTTTCTTACGGTTGTGGAACTCGCCGCGCCATTCTCTCCCCGCGGTGATGGTCTTCCACAGCCGCTCATACTCTTCCGGTGGTGTGTGACCGCTCTTCAGGATGCGAGGATTCTTGCCCAGCACTTCCTCCAACGTATAGCCCGTGATCTCCGTAAACCGGGGATTGACATATTCGATGCTGCCGTCGGTGTCGGTAATGACGACCGAGGCCGGGCTTTGCTCCACTGCGCGCGAGAGCTGGCGCAGCTCACGCTCGACCTGCTTACGCTCAGTGATGTCATGAATCGAGAGAAAAAGGATCGTGTCTTCCGCGATTGCGATCCGGCTGATGGTCACCAGGACATCGGTCGCACGGTCATCTGCGCTGTGACAGGTGGCCTCAAAAGTTGCAGAGCCTTCCGCCAGGGCTTCCGCCAGGGCGGCCTGCATTTTGCCCGGGGGGGTGATTCGCAGTTTGGTGATCGGCGTCCGATCCAATTCCGGGATGGGATAGCCGACGATGGTAGAAAATGCGTCGTTGGCGTCCAGAATCTTCCCTTCTGTGTCCAGCACGCAGAAGCCATCCGTGGCGACCTGGAAGATCATTTCGCTGCGCAGAGACTGTTCCCAGAGCATTTCTTCCATCAGCCGCTGCGGGGTTTGATCTATGAGCTGCAGGATGATGTACTGCGGCCTGCCTTCAGCATCTCTGACTGTTGATAGTGTGAGCAGCCCCCAGATCAGCTCCCCGTTTTTGTGGCGGAAGCGCTGCTCGAGCGAGGAGTGGGGCTTTTGCTCGCTCAGGACTGAATGCAGCAGATTCTGTGCCGCATGTCGGTCTTCAGGTTCCAGCAGCGAGAGAAAATCCGTTTCAAGCAGTTCCTCTGCGGAATAGCCCAGGATTTCACAGAGTGCCGGGTTGGTCTGCATCAGGCGGCCGTCCGGGCTGACCAGCGCCAGCCCGATCTGGCTGTGGGTGAACGCTCCTCGGAAGCGTGCTTCGCTCTCCTGCAGCGAGATTTCCAGTTTTTTCCGCCTGGTAAGGTCTTCTTCCAGCCGCGCATTGATCTCCGCAATTTCCTGTGTGCGCTCTTTTACGCGCTGTGCCAGTTGCGCCTGTCGGTTGATCAGCAGATAGGCCAGCGCCCCCATCATAAGCGTGCTGAACAACGCCAGGATGTAGAGCACGACTGCCTCCGGTGCAAGGGGCGGGTCCCATCCGGCTACAGGCGCAGCGGCCATTTCCCAGGTGGCTCCCGGCAGCGCCAGCATACAGATGATCGGATTGGAATCGAAAACGGCAGCATCCCCGAAGAAAATATCGCCGTTCTCATCGCGCAGGGCCATTTGCAGCCCCCCGACGGTTTCGCCGATTCCGGCGTCTTCCAGCAGTGCAGGGACGTCCAGTGTGATGGAGACCATGCCCCAGAACGAACCATCATCGGCGGAGACGGCCCGCCATGCCGTGATACCGCCAGTGCAGTCCGGTTGACCGGGCATGCGGCTGAGCACGGTTTCTCCGCTGGCTATGGCCTGCTGGATGGCCGCCTGTAGGACGGCATCACGGCTGCTGAGTACATTTGTGCCGGGAGCGGCGTCCGGGCTGTCCGGTGGGTAAATGTAGCGCTGAATGCCCTCAGGAGCCGCAGCGATACAGTGAATCCCGTTCGTGTCGTCGTAAAGATTGGCGGCAAAGCGGTTGAAGTTCGCCTGGAGGATGGTTTCCGGGAAAGTGATCTGGCTCAGCACAAAAGCATGCAGACTGTCCAGCAGCGCCAGCCGCCGGTGAAGGGCTGTTGTTACGGCGTTGCTGTACGGACGGGCAATCTGCTCGGTGTGCACGCGGCGCTGCTCAATCTCATATGAGCGATACCAGAGGCCGACTCGCCACCACAGCAGCAGCGCAGCCCCGACGACCAGGATCGCACCTATCAACGCTTTACTTCGGGGAGACTGCCATAACCGGCCCGGCTGGATCGAGAGCTGCTTCATCAACAACACGCCTGACTGCCTGCAGTGGTTAACGTTCCTACTTTAGCACATTATGCATGTTTGAGTAAAAACGAAGAGTGGGTGCCTTGCACGTTATTGATTCATTATTGCACAACAGCGGTAGCCATTTAGCGAGTTCTAACAGATTTTTTACCTGCAGATCGTATCTTTTGGCCGTGAGGCGCGTATAATTATATAGAACCGGCATGAGGATGGACATTAAAGGAGCGGATCGAATGTCGTATTACAACTGGAATGAAGAAGTCGCCCCGGCCCCCAGGGTGGGCGTTGATGTGCAGCAGGTGCTGCAGTGGGTATATCTGTGGATGGCGCTTGGTGCGCTGGTCACGGCGGGAGTCGCATTTCTGACCGTGCAGAGCACGACGCTCTCCGGGCTGCTGCTCGGCTCCCCGGCGGTCGTAATCGGCGCGTTTATTGTGGAGCTGCTGCTGGTCTTTGGCCTGAGTGCAGGCATGAGCCGTCTTTCTCCGGCGGCGGCCAGTGTGATGTTCTTTGTCTATGCCGCCATTAATGGTTTCACGCTCTCCGCGATCTTTTTCATCTATGACATCGGCTCGATTGTTTCGGCCTTCGCGGCGACGGCGGCCTTGTTCGGGGCGATGAGCATCGTGGGCTTCACAACCCATATTGATCTGACGCGGTGGGGATCGTTCCTTTTCATGGGTCTGATCGGGGTCATCATTGCCATGGTGGTCAATATGTTCCTCGGCATTGCCGCGCTGGACATGGTGATCAGCATTGCCGGTGTGTTGATCTTCACCGGGCT
>JALSTC010000338.1 GCA_026983935.1 Ardenticatenia bacterium | reverse complement strand
CGGCTGGGGGTTTCGGCTGGCCCGCTCTTAGTTCTGAGTTCTGTATTACTGGTTTCTGAAAGGCGAAGGGGAGGGGAATAAAAATATGGAGATGACGGGATTCGAACCCGTGACTTCCTGCTTGCAAAGCAGGCGCTCTCCCACTGAGCTACATCCCCACGTGACAAAAAAAGGTGGGTCTGACAAGACTTGAACTTGTGACCTCTCGCTTATCAGGCGAGTGCTCTAACCATCTGAGCTACAGACCCACAATCTGCCCCAATGGTAGCGCACCGATTTTGTGATGTCAAGGGTCGTTCGGGAAAAATTGACGAAAACGGGAGCGCCCGTTGGTGCGCCCGTCCGTCTTTCGAGGCCGCCGTCCGTCAGGCGACACGCACCGCCCGCACGACATAGCGCCGGGCGTAGCGGCCCGATGTGCGGTTGTAGCTGTAGCAGGTCAGCAGGGTCAGCGTCTCCTGCGGCGTGCGGTAGATGACCGAGATATCCGTCGGCGTGACCAGCAGCGTCTCGCGCACTTCATAGGTGTAGGTCTGCCCTTCAAAATGGAGCGTGATCTGATCACCGACGGCCAGCCGGTCGAGGTGATAGAACGGCCCCGGCGCGAAGTTCGTCAGCTCGTAATGCGCCCCGATCACGATGTTGCTGCCCTGTCCGGGGTAGTAGGTGAGCTGCAGGTGGGCGGCCTGCCGGGTGAAGCCGCTGAAGTCCCATGTGCTGCCGCGAATCTCCGCCTCCAGGACGGGCACGTCCAGGCCGATAGCTGGGATGTGCAGGGTGAAGTCCGCGTCGGGCACGGCGGCGGAATCCCCCCCACCGCCGAGGGTGGGCAGCGCCTCGATGCCGGAGAGAGGGGCGGGCACGGCGGCAGTGCTGAGCAGGATCAGGGCCAGACCGATCAGGAGTAGTGGCCGTCCGGGGAAGCGGTGCATGAGGGCGTCTCCCTGCTGTGCGCGATATGAAAAAACGAATCACAATCAACAGCTATATGATAAATGAATAATTGTTGAAAATCAATCGATTTACAATTTTTTATCAATTTTTCAGGTTTGACCGGTGGGGAGACGGGAAAGCATCCGCGACGAAAGGCATGCACCCGCCGCAGATTTATTCCGGCGATTCCGGGGCGTGTCGATTTCACCACGAGATTGAAATACGCCCGTCCGCCGGGAAAAACACTTGACAAAGGCGTGGAAGTAGCGATATTATTGGGCCGTTGCAGCTTGACATGCGGGCATAGTTCAGCGGTAGAACGTCTCCTTGCCAAGGAGAAGGTCACGGGTTCGAATCCCGTTGCCCGCTCAGGCCCCGGCCATATGGTCGGGGCTTTTGCGTAGCCGCGTACATCGCTTATCGAGGAGTTATTGATGCCCCGACCGCCGGTCGATCACTTCCGCTTTTTTGCGCCGTTCTATGATCATGTCTTCGGCAGGGGGGTGCAGCCGCCGCATCTGCTGGAGTCGCTGGCCCTGCCGGTTTCCGGGTGGCTGCTGGATGCCGGGGGCGGGACGGGGCGCGTCTCGGCGAGCGTGCGGGAACAGACCGGCGGCGTGGTCATTGTGGATGCGTCGCGGGGGATGCTGCAGCAGGCCGGGCAGAAGGACGGCCTGTGCCCGACCCTGGCACTGGCGGAGCGGCTGCCTTTCCCCGACGGCCAGTTCGAGCGCATCCTGATCGTGGATGCCTTCCACCACTTCCATCACCAGGAGCGGGCCGCACGTGAGCTGTGGCGGGTGCTCAAGCCGGGCGGGCGGCTGGTGCTGCATGAGCCGAACATCGCCCGCTTTGCGGTCAAGCTGATCGCGCTGGGGGAAAAGCTGCTGCTGATGCGCAGCCGGTTTTACGGCGCGGAGGCACTGCGCGGCATCTTTGCCGCTCTGCCGGATGCGCAGGTCGCCGTCACCACGGACGACGACCCGTTTTACATCCTCTTGATTGCGGAAAAAACAGCCTGAGGGCGTGCAGACCGCTCACGCTCAGGGGAAGAACGGCGTCGGTACGGCCGTCGGCGTTGCCGGCGGCGGGCCGTCATAGCTGTAATGGGGAATGATGCCCCAGTCCTGCGGCGGCCAGTAGATGACCCACGCCCTGCCGATGATCCGGTCACGGGCCACCGGGCCAAAGGCGTGCGAATCGCGGCTGTTGTTGCGGTTGTCCCCCAGCACAAAGAATTCATCCGGGCCGAGTGTCCATTCGCCGCTGTAGCGCGGCATGGCGTTGATGTACGGCTCATTGAGCGGCACGCCGTTGATGAAGACCAGGCCGTCATGGATCGCCACCGTCTCACCCGGCAGCCCGATCAGACGCTTGATCAGGTCTTCCTGCGGTTCGGGGAAGTCCAGGATCACGACATCGCCGCGCTGCGGCTCGCCGAGCAGGTAAGGCAGGCGGTTGACGATGATCCATTCGCCGGTTTCGAAGTTGGGCTGCATGCTCGCGCCTTCCACGATGTAGCGCGGGGCGACCATATTGACCAGGGTGTAGATGATGAGCACCAGCGCGATGGTGTCTGTGAGGTCACGCAGCAGGCCCTTGCCGCGCACGGGCGGGCGGGGCAGGTCCGGCGCTTCGGTGGATGCCGCCGTTAGAGTGGAGTCGGTTTCTGTCCGGGGGGTGACGCCGGTGTGGGTCTGTTCGTAGGTGGTCACGGGCTGCCTCAATACTCACGATTACGCAGGATTTCAAGGCGTGTATTATATTGCGCGGCGTGCGCGGCGGCAATCCCTCCTGAGTAAGGGGCGGGCTGCTGCCTCCACCACCACTGGCTGCTGATCGAGGGGAGCCAGCGCCGGAAATAGATTTCCCGACCGGGGAGGTCAAGGTGGGCTGCCAGTCCAGATTCATCTGGGCTTTTCTTGCTCCGCCCCGGAATTGATTCCGGGGGGATGCGGCCTCAGCGGCGGGAGCGCCGCATCCAGACGGCCAGCCCCAGCGCCAGCACAATCCCCGGCATGACGAGCACGGTCACGATGAAGATCGCGCTCATTTGCTCATCCGGGATCAGGATCGGCAGGCGCGTCGGGTCGGTCACGGGGTCGATCTCGACCTGCTCGAAGAACTCCGTCAGCCAG
>JALSTC010000337.1 GCA_026983935.1 Ardenticatenia bacterium | reverse complement strand
ACTGCAACGCGGACAGCAGCCCCTCCGTCATCGCCCACGCCGACGCCGGATGACGCGGCCCGCTGCGCGGCTTTTGCTCTGCTGAGCCAGCCCCGCGACGGCGGCGAGCTTGCGCTGAGGATGCATCGCAGTGTGACCTTCATCTGGAACTTTCCGCTGCCGGGCGAAGCGGTCACGCTGACCCTGATTCAGGAAGCGAGCGGACTGGGCCGGGCGCTGACCGTCCCCGGGCCGGACACGGTTGTGGCCTCACTCCCGTTTCATGCCCTGTATGGGCCGGGGCCTTACCGCTGGGTGATTGCCCCGCTGGGCCAGGACGGCCAGCCGCTTGAATCGTGCCGGGTGGAGGGCCGCTTTCTGCTGGTGGCACGCACACGCGAGGATCGCCCCTGGCCCCTGCCGTGAGGCGCATGTGCTATGATCGGGGCGGCACTGCGCTTCTTCTTCGGGGATGATCTGGCCGACCGCATCCTGCGGGACAGGCTGATCATCCTGCCGGAGTGCACCGGCATCTGGTGGCGAGAGTGTTGAACGGGATGGCAGCATAGGCCAACCACGGCTGCCTATCCGCGCCTGGTATGGATGGAAATGCTCAGTGTTTGACCACGCGGTCAAGCGTTTTTGCCTGGTCAACCCATTTGCTGACCTGCTTCTCAGAAGGCACCTGGCGCACCAGATGTTTTTTGGCGTTGACCTCGGCCATCTTCGCGGCAAGATTTGCGGGCTTGCGTCTGGAGAGTTCCGGCACGGTATCCACCCCGGCGGCTTCCAGGAGTTCGGCGTACTCGCCACCCACGCCTTTGATCCGGAACAGGTCTGCATAATTGACCCAGCGCAAAATCACCTTCTCGCTGATGCCGGTCTTTGCCGCAATTTCCTTGCGGCCTTTCTTGGTTGCCCCTTTCTTGAGCAGCGCCTCAGCGGAGCGAATTCCGGCTTTCTGGAGCTTCTTTGCGTTTGAAGCGGCCACACCCTCAATTTCTGTTAGTTTGGTCATGGTGCTCTCCCCCATGATGCAAATCAAGGCGACATCATACATTATAGTGAATTCTATAAAAACCTGCAGGTGGCTTGAATGGGGAGGATTCCTTTTCGTGGAGAAGCGCCCGGACGGTTTATTCCTGCGTCCCGTTGTAGTAGGCGCGGGACGGATAGCGGTTGAGATACCACACGATATAGGCGGTCACCAGGATGTAGATGGGAAACGAGCAGGTATCCGCCGTCTGGGTGATGGCGGTGGCGGAATCGGCCAGCACATCGGCAGGACGGTTGAGCAGGTCTACCAGCGCCAACCCCAGGTTGATCGCCATCAGCCCCAGCACCACGACCGTCAGGATTTTGCGTATCTGCGGGGGCCGGCCCAGCCAGGCCGGGATCATCAGCAGTAGAAACCCCACACTCAGGATCAGGCTGAGGATGGCCCGCGGAGAAACCGGCATGCTGCTGCGGCGTGTGGTCAGGATGAGATAGAAAAGGGCCTCTGCCAGTGGATACAGGCCGTACAACAGCGTACAGGCCCAGAGGGCCAGAGTCAATCCCAGCGGGCGTCCACGACGCATTGGCAGCCTTTCCTTTCCAGCAACGGCGCAGCCCTGTTATAGGGCGCACCGACGGCGGCGTCAAGTGCCCGGCCACATACCGGATGGGCACACACCGCGGCCTCCCCCGGCAAAGCGGCCAGACTCGGCTTTTCCGCGATTTGTTTCCCCGAACCCTGTTCGCGGCTATAATCCCCCTGTGCAAAAACTCGCTGCTGTCCGCAAGAGAGCGTGATTTCGTATGGCTGACCAGCTTGTCGGCCAGCGCTTCGGCGGTTACGAAATTCTGGAGGAAATCGGGCGCGGCGGCATGGCCGTCGTTTACAAAGCCCGGCAGATTTCCATGAATCGCATCGTGGCCGTCAAGGTTCTGCCGCGTCAGTTCGTTCATGATCAGACCTTCCGCGCCCGTTTTGAGCGTGAAGTTTCGATTGTTGCCACCCTGGAACACCGCGCCATCGTCCCGGTGCATGACTACGGGGAAGTGGATGAGATGCCCTATATCGTCATGCGCTATATGGATTCCGGCAGCGTGGAAGACCTGCTGCGGACGGGGCCGCTGTCACCTGAGCGGGTCGTCAAGATCGTCAGTCAGATCGCCGACGGGCTGGACTACGCGCACACCAAAGGCGTACTGCATCGCGACCTCAAACCCAGCAACATCCTGCTGGATGAAGCCGGCGATGCCTACCTGACCGATTTTGGCATCGCCCGGCTGGTCGGCGGCAGTGCGATCACCACATCCGGCGTGGTTGGCACGCCCGCCTACATGAGTCCGGAGCAGGCGCAGGGACTCAAGCTCGACGGGCGCAGCGATGTTTACGGCCTGGCCGTGGTGACCTTCGAGATGCTCACCGGCGAACGGCCCTATGAAAGCGACACGCCCTATGGCATCGCCGTGATGCACGTCACCGCCGCCGTGCCTTCCGCACTGGACGTCAACCCGGCCCTTTCTGTGGCGGTTGATTATGTGCTGCGGCGCGGGCTGGCGAAAAATCGCGTTGAGCGCTACCAGACCGCCGCCGAATTCGCCGAGGCGCTCGACCGGGCAGCGCGTGCCACGCCCGCCGAAGTCGCCGCCAGCACCGCCCAGACGCGGCCCATTGACATCAGCGAGGCGCATAAACCACTGGAAGAAGCCGACGAGATACACGTCTCCGCGCCGGTGCGCCCGCAGGAGGCCGCGCCGCGTGCCCCTCGCCCCACCCCGCCCAGCAGCGCCCGGGTGAATATGAGCCGGGGCAGAGCTTCCCGCTCCCGCACGTTCTGGCTGATCAGCCTGTTGATCGGCGTGGCGGCAGGCTGCGGGCTGTTTGCGCTGATGGCGGCGCTGCTGGCTTCTATGCTGGGTGGCGAACCGCCGCCCCCGACGGCCACCCTCACGCCGACTCCCGGCAGCGCAGAAGTGACGGTGATCCCGCCGCTGGGGCCGCTGCATCCGGCAGCCCTGGCACTGACCGCCACCGCACAGGCCCGCCCCACCACCGATCCGCTTGACGACCTGAGCGAGAACGGCTGGCGCATCGTTTTCTACGCCGCC
>JALSTC010000336.1 GCA_026983935.1 Ardenticatenia bacterium | reverse complement strand
CAGCAGCGCCCCGCCCAGCGTGCCCAGCCCGATGGTCAGCGCCAGCCACAGGCGCACCGACCGCACCAGCCGTAACAGTCGTTTATCCAGGTTCATCGGTGTGATGTCTCCGCTGTATGCTGCGATAACCGATCCACGCGGGGAGATGATACCCGATTCAGGGCGCTTCTGCGGCAGAGCGTGGTGTTGGATTCCGGATGATGCCTGCCGCGCCGTCCTGTGGTATTATCGAATATAGAAAGCATTGTGCCTGTGATTTGCGCTTGACGATTATCCAGGAGGTCGCAGTCTCCAATGGCAAGCAGTGCACGTACCTGGTTTTATGAGACACCGGAAAACAGCCCTTATCTGCTGCAGGAGCGGGTCAACAGCAACCTGTGGATGGCCCGCCTGTGGGACCTTTATTTTGTCGCGGAGCGGACGGAGCCGCCGTTCCGTATGAGCGCTGTCTGGCATGGCCGCCCGCTGATCATCGAGTGGGAGCCAGGTAAGTGGTTCCGGCTGATTGCGGAAGAAGATGTGCCGGAGGTGCTCAGCGCTTTTTCCAATATCCTGCAGCTCCATGCCGCGTTGACGTATACCGACAGTGAGGGTCGGATTGTGACAGAATGGCATCGAGACGGTGGTGAAGCAAGATGGCGAGAAATTCAAGGCAATCCCATATACCAAAATCCGGTGCGGCTCAGCGCCTGACAGGGATGCAGAACCATATGATGCAGATGGTTCTGGTGCTTGTGTTGGGCGGGGCCTTGATCTGGGTCTGGTGGCGGCGGCGGATCGAAGACCTGTGGCGGCATCCGCAGCACGCGCCGCTTTCTGCGCAGTGGCTGCACCCCAATTGGGCTGACAATGTCTCATTATGACGCTGTTCGCGATCTGCTTATTCTGGAAGCAATGGCCAGGGAGGCCGAGGCGTACCTGATCACGGAGGAACTGTTCTGGCCGATCACGGGACGTGTGCGCGGCGGGATGCCCCGCATGACGATCGGCGGCTTTTTGCTGCGGCGCTATCGGCTGACGGCGCTCCCTGACCTGCTGACTCCGGAGCAGCAAACGACCTTGCAAGAAGCGCTGGCGGCATTCGACACAGCCGCTGCTGAGTGGCCGACGCATTACCGCGGGAAGATCAGCCGCGAATGGGACATGCGCACCAATCTGCTGGTTAATTTCCTGCGCGATTGTGACGAAGGCGAAGCACAGAACTGCGCGGAAGACTGGCCTGCCCAGGCGGAACAGCGCACCATCCTTCAGCATTTGCAGGAGGCACCCGGCGCACGCGGGGCCGTCAGCCAGACGCAGCAGGCGGCGCTGACCCGCATTGATCGCGACCTGCGCCGTTTGCTGCTCTCCGGTGAGAAGGGGCATTTCCTCTGGCCGCCGGAACTGGAGGCCATCTATCCGCGAGATAAATTCTGGTGGCTGTGGGTCGCGCCTCATGAAAATGATGATGGGTAGACGTTTGTACCCGTGATGGCCGTACCTGTGTAGCGGAGCGCCGGGGGGTGTCCCGGCGTTTTCGTTTCTTATGCAGGCGGTTCTTTTTCCTCGTAGCAGCGGGAGACGGGCGGCGGAAGTCAGAAGGCGCGTCAGGTGGCAAAGTCCGCGTGAATTCGCGGCATCCGGCTCTTCTGTTTTCTATTGGGACCTGCACAGCACAGCGCACTCCCTTGTCGGCGAGACAGGAAGGCAGAAACAGCCCGAAAACCTTGCTGTCGGGAGCGGTGAGTGGGTACACTTGCTCGTTGAACGGCAGGGCAGAGAGACGGTTAACAGAAAAAGAGTGAGGTGTCTGTGGAGATTCATCTGGATACGCTGGCGCTGATCGGGCTGACGCTCATTGTTGCCTATGGAGCCGGTCAGCTTCTCAAGCGCATAGGGATACCTCAGGTTGTGGGTTTCTTGTTTGCCGGGGTGCTGCTGGGGCCACCTGTTTTGCATATAATTCCCGACACGCTCAATGAAAGCCTGAGCTTCGTCAGTGAGATCGCGCTGGGCCTGATCGGTTTTGAGATGGGCAGCCATCTTCATCTGGGGGAACTGCGCAAACTGGGCAGGAGCATCCTGTGGATCACCATGCTGCAGGCTTTCGGTTCGTTCCTGCTGGTGGGGATCGGTGTCTATCTGATCACCGGTTCGAACTACACAGCGCTGATTTTTGCTGCGCTGGCGACAGCCACCGCCCCGGCGGCGACGGTGGATGTGCTGGCGGAATATGAGGCGGAAGGGCCGCTGACCACAACGCTGCTGGCCGTGATCGGCATTGACGATGCCCTTTCGCTGCTGCTGTTCAGCTTTGCGGCAGCGGTGGCCGAACTGCTGCTGGGCGCTGACGAACTGTCGCTTATCGAGATGCTCGAGCTGCCGTTGATTGAGATCGGCGGTTCTCTGATCGTGGGTGCTGCGATTGGCTGGATGATGGCCTTTGCCTTAAAGCGGCTGCCGCTGCGCCATGATGCGGTTGTGCTGCCGATCGGTATCGGCCTGTTTGCTGCCGGGCTGGCGACGACGCTGCATCTGTCCCTGATTCTGGTCACGATGACGATGGGGACGGTGGTCATCAATGGCAACGAGAAGCATGGTGATTATATTCGTTATATTATCGAGCAGGCGGGGCCGGTGATGTATGTGCTGTTCTTTGTGCTGGCAGGGGCACGCCTGCAGGTTGACCTGCTCGTGAGCATGGGACTGCTGGGCATAGCGTATATCGTGCTCCGGCTGGTGGGGAAGTATGTTGGGGCCTGGCTGGGCGGCTGGTTGGGCGGGGCGTCGCCGCTGGTGCGCAACTATCTGGGGCTGGCGCTGCTCTCGCAGGCGGGCGTGGCTATCGGACTGGCGCTGGAGAGCCAGGCGCGGTTTGGCGCACTCGGTGAGGAAGGGATGGCGCTGGGCACCCTTGTGCTGAATGTCATCACGGCCACCATGCTCGTTGTGCAGGTCCTTGGCCCGATCGGTGTCAAACTGGCGATCACGCGGGCGGGGGAAGTGGGCAAGGCCGTTTCGGCTTCACCACGGTTGCTCTCCACGGCTTCAACGGATTAAGTGCAGAGGGCATCTTTGCCCGGATGGAGGTCTGCCGGG
>JALSTC010000335.1 GCA_026983935.1 Ardenticatenia bacterium | reverse complement strand
TACCCACTCCCAAGCGCTACCACCCTGCTCCGCTTGATGACGATATCCGTCGGTACAATTTCACCCGTAAACACGTTGATCACCTGCGCATTGCGCAAGATCAGATCAGCAGGAACATCCCCACGTGCAACGGTAACCAGTTCAGCCAGTTCCATAGATCACCTCTTCTCTTCTCACTTTCAGGCTCCAGATCGCGAATGTCAGGGACGCCTTGGCGCAAGGGAAGCACTGCCGCGTACAAACTGCCCGCGGCCCGCCTTGCCCAAAAAGGAATCGCCGTCTACAACGACTTCCCCCCGACTCAGCACCGTACGCACCTTGCCGTGCACCTGCATACCCTCATAGGGGCTGTACCCGGCCAGGTAATGTAGATTCTCGTGGTGGATTACACTGCGAGGCTGTGGATCGTAGATAACCAGGTCAGCATCGCTCCCCGGCAAAATCGCACCCTTGCGCGGATACAGGCCAAACAGGCGGGCGGGGTTTTCCGAAAGCATCTGAATAAGACGGGGCAGCGGCACTTTCTCATGAAACGTTGTATACATCAATGGCAAAAGCGTTTCTACACCAGGCAGCCCACCGGGAGTCTTTGTGAAATCACGATGGGCCAGCTTCTGCTCCAGGGAGTAATCGCAGCTATCCGTCGAAAGGACGTCAATGTGTCCATTTGCGACATAGTGCTTCAGACTCTCCGTGTGGTGATAGCTGCGCAAGGGCGGCTGCAAGATAAAGTGCTCCGGATGCTCCTCGCTGTACACCATATCATGCAGCAGTATGTACTGAGGACAGGTTTCACAAAAAACCTGATCCCAGTGCCCGTCGCGGCTGCGCACACGGTTTACTTCGCTAACGGCCATTGCTGTCGAGCAGTGAACGACATAGACACGCGCCTGGGCCAGAGACGCGAGATACATCACCCGGCTGACCGCCTCCGCTTCAGCATCAGCCGGACGGCTCTGCGCATGATAGGCCCAGTCGGTTTTCCCCTGGGCAACCAGACGCTCCGTCGCATCGGTTACAATGCTGTCATTCTCGCAGTGCACCATTGCAATCATGCCGGGTGGCATCGCCCGGAAAATACGGAGAATGGTAGAATCATCCACGTAATAATTCGGGCGATAGGTCGTAAACAGCTTGATGCTGGTCACGCCAAGCCCCATCAGGCGTGTCAGACTGGCTCGTAAGGCATCTGTCTCGTATTCCGGCTCCAGGACAACCATGTGAAATGCATAATCAATGACGGCATCCACCGCTTCCTGCTGACGCGCTTTCAACGCCGCAGCAAACGGCTGACCCTTGATCTGGTTGGCGAAATCTATCACCGTGGTGACACCACCAAACGCCGCGGCGCGTGTCCCGATCTCCCAGTTATCCACCGTCCGATAAATACCGGTATCCAGCATGATGTGCGTATGCGCATCCACAATGCCAGGGAAGACATAGCATCCCTGCGCATCAACGGTGCGATCAGCAGTGCCCGCCGTCCCTGGTGTGAATACCCCCGCGATCTTCTCGCCCTCAACCAGAATATCTGCCTCAAATACGTTCTCGCCGGACACCACCTGACCACCGGTAATTACGATTCTCGGTGCCGTCTCACTCATCACACACTCTCCACAAGTTCCATTGCCAGTCGGTTGTGGCGCTCGATCAGCGCTGGCAGATCGAGCGTGGTCAACTGACTCTCGCGCACAACAACACGCCCATTAATCACGCTGTAGCTGACATTCACTGATGTACAAAAGACCAGCGCCGCCACCGGATCATGCAGCGCTCCGGCAAAACCGATCTGGTTGAGATCAAATGCGACAAAATCCGCTGCCATCCCCGGCGACAGAGACCCGATGTCATCGCGCCCGAGAACAGCAGCCCCCCCAAGCGTGGCTATCTCCAATGCTTCTCTGGCAGAAAGACCTGCCGGGTTTCCGCCAACACGCTGCAGCAGCATCGCCAGACGCGCCTCTGCCAGCAGGTGACTGCTATCATTCGAGGCGGAGCCATCCACGCCCAACCCTACCGGCACGTTTGCATCCAGCATGGTACGCACAGGCGCAATCCCCGATGCCAGCCGCATGTTAGAAGCAGGACAATGGGCCACACCAGTGTGCGTCTGTCCGAATAGAGCGATCTCGTCTCCATCCAGCTTGACACAGTGCGCATGCCAGACATCGTCGCCGACCCAGCCAACATCCTCCACATACTCACCCGGACGCATCCCGAACTTCTCACGGCTGTAGGCCACATCATTGTCGTTTTCAGCCAGATGGGTATGCAGACGCACACCATAACTCCGCGCCAGAGCCGCCGACTCGCGCATCAAATCAGGTGTAACACTGAATGGAGAGCAGGGTGCCAGTCCGACACGCAGCATCGCGTAGCGTTCGGGATTGTGATAGGTCTCGATCACGCGGCGCGAATCGGCCAGAATTGCCGCCTCATCCTCGACGACGCTGTCCGGCGGAAGCCCTCCTTTGCTTTCTCCCAGACTCATGCTGCCACGCATAGCATGAAAACGAACGCCCACATCACGGGCGGCCTGGATTTCGTCATCCAGTTTGCAGTCGTTGGGAAAGATATAGAGGTGATCGCTGGAAGTTGTACAGCCAGAAAGTACGAGTTCCGCCAGGCCCAGCGCGGCAGAAACATAGATATGCTCCGAGCGCATCCCGGCCCAGATGGGATACAGCGTCCGCAGCCAGGCGAACAACTCCGCGTCCTGAGACTGAGGGATCACGCGCGTCAGCGTCTGATAAAGATGATGATGCGTGTTGACCAGGCCGGGAATCACCACATGATGATTCAGATCAAGGATTTCATCGGCATCCGAGAGCAGATCCTCCGTGCGGCCAACAGCCTGAATCACGCCGTCGCGTATGAATAAAGCGCCACCGGCAAGTTCCCGGCGCGCCTCGTCCATCGTGACCAATGTATGAATGTTCTTGACAAGAAGTGTGGTCATCAAGCGCTCCTAAAGTACTGCTCCAGCATATCACAAACAGACAAGCCCGGCAGTGTTGACCACCGGGCTTGCTGGACTGACTGAAATGAATAATACAGCAGCGGCTTCTCAGCCCTTTGCAACTGCCA
>JALSTC010000334.1 GCA_026983935.1 Ardenticatenia bacterium | reverse complement strand
TGACCCACCCTGCGGTTCCATCAGACCAACGACACGAAACGGAATGCCGTTGATGCGGATCGTCTGGCCGAGCGGATCAGTGTCCTCGCCAAAAAGGTCTTCTGCTGTCGTTTGCCCTAACACCGCCACCCGAGCGCCCGTAATCACATCGGTTTCTTCAATGAAGCGCCCGAACTGCGGAAACCAGTCCCGCACATCCTGGTACAGCGGCGTCACCCCCACCACCGTGAGCGCAGTATCATTGCGCCCGGCCACAACCACTGCAAACACGCCGTACTGCGGCGCAACACGCAGCACGCTGGGGGCCAGCAGGGGGTTTCCAATCGCTTCGGCATCGGCCATCGTGAGCGGCTTCACATCACCGGGGCCGCCGCCCGGCGGCGTGGACGAAAAAACAAAAAGTAGATTGGATCCCAGCGACTGAAACTGGGCTGCAATATAGCGCTCGACTCCCTGGCCGAAGCTGACCAGGGCGATCACCGCGCCCACACCGATCACAATACCCAACATCGTCAGCGCGGACCGCAGGCGATTGCTCATAAGCCCAGTAAAGGCAATGCGGAAGCTTTCCAGCAGTGCCATACAACTAATCGATCTCTTCTGCTGTCGATTCGTACGTCTTGCGGAAAATCTCGCCCAATTCTGCCATCTCTGACGGTCGTTCAACTTCCCCGGCGACCAGCGGCTGCTCAACCCGCTTATCTGCGACGATCTTGCCATCACGCAGCATGATCACGCGGTCGGTATGGCGGGCGATAAAGGCATCATGCGTGACAAACACGGTGGTGATTCCTTTTTCGCGGTTCAACTCCTGAAAAATGCGGAGCACCTCCGTACCACTCTTGGAGTCAAGATTCCCCGTTGGCTCATCGGCTAGAATGATCGAAGGCTCATTGACCAACGCTCTGGCTATAGCCACGCGCTGCTGCTGCCCGCCGGATAACTCACTGGGCAGATGATTCAGGCGGTTGCCCAGCCCGACAGCCTCCAGGGCGGCAATCGCCCGCTGCCGTCGATTGCCAGGACTCTCCGCATAGATGAGCGGGAGTTCCACCTGCCGCACTGCTGGTGTGCGCTTGAGCAGGTTAAAATTCTGGAAGACAAAGCCAATCCGCTTGTTGCGGATGCGGGCCAACTCGCGATCACTGGCCTTCCCAACATCCAGCCCATCCAGAAAATACTCTCCACTTGTCGGCTGATCCAGAGCGCCCAGAATATTCATCAACGTGCTTTTACCAGAACCGGAAGGCCCCATGATCGAGACGAATTCGCCCTCGTAAATCTGGAGGGATACACCTCGCAGGGCATGAACCTCGATATCCCCCATCTGATACACCTTGGTGACATCGCGCACATCAATGATCACCCGACGCCCCTGTGCATCGCGCGGCGGTTCCTGCTCTGATTTTCCATGGCCGTTACCACTAAACCACCTCACCATTACCGTCACTCTCTCTTTTTCTGCTGCGCCTATCTTCGCTGCAACAGCGCTTCTACGGCGCAAAACTGAAGGGGTTGAACGCGCTGCGCGGCAGAAGGACAACTTCTTCACCTTCGCTCAGACCGCCAAGCACCTCACTGAACGTCTCATTGCGGCGACCAAGCTGGATTTCCACTTCTTCCAGCGTGTCGTCCGGCTGCCGCACCGTCACAAAAGCCTGCTGTGTCCGGCGATCCAGGCGAACGTAACGATTCGGAACCCGGATCACATCACGCGCTTCGTCAACAATGATCGTTGCCGTTGCGGTCATACCCACGCGGACAGGCACTTCCGTCTCATCCAGCGTGATGCGCACCGTATAAGTCACGACCCCGCCCAGGTCAGTCCCCACGCTGCCAATACGGGTTACAACACCCGTGACTGTCTCATCTGGCAGCGCATCAAGAGCAATCTGTACAGGCTGGCCAACTTCCACCTGCGCAATGTCAATTTCGTCCACTGCCAGATCAATGTAGTAAGTACTGGCATCGATCAACTCAATCGCCGGGGCAGTTGTGGGCGGCGCTTCACCAACGACCAGATTCACAGCCGCCACAATGCCGGAAAATGGCGCTTCCAGAGCCGCCTGTTCAAGTTGATAACGTGCCAGTTCGACGGCCAGGTAAGCGGTCTGCAGACGGGCATTGGCGATCTCGACGTCACGCTCATCTGCGCCTTCCAGCAGTCGATCCAGCGAAGCCTGGGCATTGACCAGGGCCGCGCTGGCTGCCGCCACATTGGCGGCGTTGGCCGTTGCGTTCTGTGCCTGCTCAAGCTGCTGTTCTGCTATTGAAACCTCGTACTCGGCACGATGAACAGTCGCCTCTGCCTGCGAGGCCTGCTCGCCAAGAGGGATACCAAACTGCGCCGCCACATTCGCCTGATCCCGCTGAAGCTGTGCCTGCCAGAGCTGATTGCGGGCCAGTTCAAGCTGCAGCCGGGCGATTCGCTCATTGCGCGAATCCGGTGGTTCCTGCGCCAGCGCCAGTTGCGCACTCGCCGCATACACAGCAGCCTGCGCTGCCGCCACCTCTTCCTCGCGCGGCTCAGACGTGAGAGCATCCAGCACGATTTGCTGCAGTTCCAGCGCAAGCTCGGCGTCCTGCAGGGCCAGCTCCAGGTCCTGAGTCTCCAGACGTGCCAGCGTCTGCCCGGCCTGTACGGCATCCCCCTCTTCCACCAGCACCTCGGCAACCGTTCCCGGCACCGGGAAGAACATCGGCAGACGCTCCGCCGGGCTGATCGTTCCGCTCGCGCTGACCGTCACCAGGATATCCCCTCGACCGATAATCGTGGTATCTTCGATCGCGGTCGCCGTCTGCTCTTCCCGGGTAATTAACGGCCCGTGTTCCAGGCGGTAGCGAAAAACACCTGCCGCCAGAATCAACAGGGAACCGATCACAATCAGATTACGCAGCCGCCGATACATACGCTACTCTTCAAAGAATGAAAAACCACCCGCATTCAGATCAATGGCGACCTCGTCGCCTTCTTCTAACCCACTACGTACTTCGCTCATCGATTCATTCTGCACACCCAGTTCAATCGCCCGTTCGACCAGTTCGCCATTCTCATCCAGCACGTTCACAAATGCCTCGCCCGTGCGC
>JALSTC010000333.1 GCA_026983935.1 Ardenticatenia bacterium | reverse complement strand
GGGATCAAGCCGGAAGTGAACCAGGGCCGCTTCACGGGTGGCAGCCAGCACCTGCCGCCGCAGCGGATATCCCGTCTCGACCACCTTGCCCGCCGGGAAGTATACCGCTGTGTTCCCCGTCGTCGCCGCGATCTTGCGGGCAAAGCGGCTGACCAGCTTCAGCGTCAGGCCCGGCTCGATATCCGGGACAAAGGCGATCACTGGCACGCGGAACAGCCATGCCGCCAGCGCTACCGGCAGGCCCGCCCATCCGCCCGTGAGGAAAACACGATCCGGGCGCAGCCGCCGCATCAAACCGAGAGCCTGCAGCAGCCCCACGCTCAACCTGCCCATGCTGACGGCCATCTGCAGCGGATTGACACCATGAATCGGGCCGCCCTGAATCATCGCCGTGTGCATCCAGCGAATACCGCTGTGGGCAAGCATGGCCTCTTCCAGCCCCCCGGCCCCGCCCACAAAAATCAGGTCCACCGCCGGGAATGACTCATCACCGGCCTGAAGTACTTCCGCTACGGCGAACGCGGGGTACACGCCGCCCCCCGTTCCCCCGGCTGAGATTAAGATCCGCATTCGCTCTCCGTTCAGGGCCAGACTCCCGCGCTGTCACCCGCGACACGCTCAACAGCAGCCCGACCCCGGCCATCGAAGCTACCAGCGAAGAACCGCCAAAACTGATGAACGGCAGCGGCACCCCGCTAAACGGCAGCACGGCCAGCATCACGGCGATGTTGAGCAGTGCCTCCAGCACGATCCAGGCGGTCAGGCCTGCGGCCAGCAGCGAACCGAAACCGTCCGGGGCTTCCCGCGCAATGCGAAAACCGCGCACAGCCAGCACCACAAACAGCACGGTCACCAGGGCGCAGCCAAGCAGTCCCAGTTCCTCGCCGATGATGGCGAAAATGCTGTCGGTATGCGGCGCGGGCAGAAAGCCAAATTTCTGCCGTCCCTCACCCAGGCCCACGCCCATCAGCCCGCCGTTCAGGAAAGCGATCACCGCCTGCTGGACGTGGTAGCTGGCCAGCGTGAGGTCATTCACTCCGGCCAGGTACGACGCCAGACGCGAACCGGCATAACTGATCTGCGAGACCATCATCCAGCCCGCCGTCAGCGCCAGCCCGCCGGTGATCGCCATCTGTATCCAGTCCGCCCCAGCCAGGAAGAACATCGTCCCGGCGGTCATCAAGATCAGAGAGGCCGTACTGAGGTCTGGCTGCAGTACGATCAGGCCGGTCACCCCGCCGACCAGAATAGAAAACGGGATCAGCCCATAGGTGATCCGCCTGATCCGATTCTGCTTGGCAGAAAGCCAGGCGGCCATGTAGATGATCGTCACCAGCTCGGCCAGCTCCCCCGGCTGAAGGGAGCCGTTGACAAATGCCCGCTGCGCACCAAACAGCTCCGGAGCCGTCGCCAGCAGCGCGATCAGCAGCGCCACCACAACCAGCATCATCCACAGGGCAAAGCGCCGCCAGACGCGATAATCAATCAGCGCCAGCAGCAGCATGATCACCGCACCGACGCCCACCGACCGCACCTGCCGCAGGAAGATGGTCGCCGGGTCGCCGTAAACCTGAAAGCTCCAGTCAAAGGTCGTACTGAAGACCATCATCAATCCGATAGCCAACAGCACGCCCACAACCAGCAGCAGATAAATATCAAACCTGCTGCGAAACAGGCGCTTGCGTTCCGCTACACGAAGCGGATCAGGTGGTGCGGTGTCCTGCGGTTCGAAGACCAGCGATCCCGTTGTATCCACATGCATCGGCCCACCGACTTCATAGGCATCGTTCTCTATGTATCGTGGAGCTGTCATCTTCCACCACTCCCCTGATCATTCCAGCAGCCATATTCTACGCCAGACGCGGCAGCCGCGCTCACAAGTCCGCCACCAGCGCCCGGAAGTGCGCGCCGCGTTCCTCAAAATCGGTGTAGGCGTCATAGCTGGTCCCACCCGGCGAAAGCAGCACAACATCTCCGGGGCGGGCCAGTTCCGCCGCCACCTGCACCGCTTCCTCCAATGTATCTACAGTCCGCAGGCGGGAAATGTCCAGCCGTCCATCCTCCGCATTCGCGAGCGCCGCCCGAAGCATCGCGCTGATGGCCGTGCCATGCTCGCCAAAAGTGACCACTGCCCGCGCCTTCTGTACAGCGAGGGCAATCAATGGCTCCCAGGGCAGTTTTTTGTCCCGCCCGCCGAGCAGCAGCACCAGCGGCTCCGTGTAGCTCCTGACGGCGGCAATCACCCGCTCCGGCGCGGTGGCGATGCTGTCATTGACCCACATCACGCCGTCCACCACACGCACCACTTCCAGGCGGTGCGGCACACCTGTGAATGTCGTAACCGCCCGCCGCATCGCCTCCACGGAAACGCCCACTGCGCCTGCAATGGCACAGGCCGCCAGCACATTCAACACGTTGTGATCGCCGCGCAGGGGAATCGCCTCCCGCGTGACCACAGGGCACGGCACGCCGTCCGGGCTGGCCCCGCCGATCAGCATCACCCGTTCTCCATCCAGATATGCGCCATCGGGTGGCTGCGTGCGGGCGCTGAAGCCAAATACGCGGCCCGGCACAACCTCTTGCAGCGCGGCGCTGCCCGGATCATCCAGCCCCAGGATCGCCACATCATCCGGCCCCTGAAAGCGAATCAGCCGCGCTTTGGCCGCCGTATAGGCGTCCATCGTGCCGTGCCGATCCAGGTGATTCGGCGTGATATTCAGAATCGCCCCACAGTGAGGGCTGATCGTCATCAGCTCGAGCTGAAAGCTGCTCAATTCCATGACAACCGTATCGGCAGGGGTGATCTGCGGCAGCACATCCAGCAGTACATCGCCGATGTTGCCGCCGACATAGGTCACACGCCCATCAGCGCGGCACATTTCCCCCACCAACGTGGTCGTGGTCGTCTTGCCCGCGCTGCCGGTGATTCCGATCACGGGGGCGGAACAGCGCTCCAGAAAAAGCTGCGCATCGTTGCTGACCGGAATTCCCCGACGGACGGCTTCCTGCACCAGCGGCGCGGTCAGCGGCACGCCGCCGGAGACACACAGCAGATCGGCATCATCCAGAAGTTCGGGCGGATGTTCCCCCAGCACAAAAC
>JALSTC010000332.1 GCA_026983935.1 Ardenticatenia bacterium | reverse complement strand
CCTGCTGGGGGCGCTTGGCTTCGCCGGCCTGAGCAAAGAGCGGCTGGATTGGACCGATCTGGCGCTGGTTTCCGGGACGGCGTTTATGGCCCTGCTGGCAGGGCGTAATATTGCGCTGTTCGCCGTGGTGACCACGCCGGTGCTGGCTCGCCATGTGAACGCTTTTCTGGTCGAGCGTGGATGGGAGGTGCGCCCGGCGGCGCGGATGACCCCGGCAATGGCGCGGCTGAACTGGGTGCTTCTGATCGTCGTGCTGCTGGGGGCGCTGGGCAAGGTCGTCTATGCCGTCAACCCGCAGACGGTGGCCGAGGCGCAGACGGAGTACCTGCCCGTGCGTGTGACGGCATACATCAACACCGCACGACCGCAGGGCCTGATGTTCAACAGCTATAACTGGGGCGGCTATCTCATGTTTGCCGCACCGGATTTTCCCGTTTATGTGGATGGACGCACCGATCTTTATGGTGACGCTTTTTTGCGGGAATATCTGGGCGTGTTATTCCTGCGGGATGGCTGGCGTGAAGTGCTGGATGAGCATGACATTAGCTGGGTGGTCATTGAGGCCGGGAGCGCACTGGCGGGTGCGCTGCGGGAGGAACCCGGCTGGCGCATTGCCTATGAAGATGAACAGGCCGTCCTGTTTGAGCGCGAGGAAGGGGCATGACCGAGTTCGGAAACAGGGAGGATTCCGGTCAGCATGGCGAGGCGTCACTGCTGCGGGATTTTCGCCTGCTGCTGTATCTGTTCATTGGCTTTCGGCTGATGATGCTGGTCGTGTACCAGCCGATGATTATTGATGATGTTGAGCGCGGAGTCACTGCCGGCGGCGATATGCGCTACTACTACGCCCTGGGCGCGTTCAGTGATGAAGGACTGCTGCCCTTCCGCGACTTCTGGAGCGAGTTCCCGCCCGTCTGGCCGACGTTGTATGTCGCTGCATATCGGCTGACCGCGCTTGGCGGGGGGCCGAATTACACGGCTTTTGCCAGCCTGATGGGGCTGCTCATGCTGGCGTTTGATACCGGCAATCTGATTCTGCTGCGGCGCATTGGGGCGCGGCTGTATGGGCCGGATGTGGGGCTGGCTTTGGCCTGGGTATATGCCGTGCTGCTGGCTCCGGCGGTGTTCCTGTGGTGGACGTTTGAAACGATGCTGGCTTTCTGGCTGCTGCTGAGCGTGTGGTGGCTGCTGTGCAGGCGGGATGATCGTTCGGCGGCTGCGGCGCTGATCGGCGGCCTGACCAAGTTCGTGCCTCTGCTCATGCTGGGGGCCGTCTGGCGCTTTCGGGACTGGCGGTCGGCGCTGCGTTACACGCTGATTGCAGTTGGTGGTTTTGCCCTGATCTATGCTGTCGTGATCGCAGCAACAGGTCTGATGGGGGCTGTGTCATTATGGGCGCAGTCGAGTAAGTCCTCTTACGGCACAGTCTGGGCGCTGATCGACGGGAATTATACCACCGGCGTCTTTGGGACATTGCAGTCGCACTTTGATCCGGCGGAAGCATCCAGACCGCTGCACAACCCGGCAGTGATTCCCGGATGGCTGCGCCTGATCGCTTTTGGCGGTTTCGGCCTGTATGCCTTCTGGCAAACCCGGCGGCGCGACGATCGGGCGGTGGTGATGTTTGTGACGCTGACGCTGCTGGTTTTCTTCCTGTGGGCACAGGGCTGGAGTCCGCAGTGGCTGGCCCTGATTATCCCTCTGGTGCTGCTCAGTTTTCCCGGTCGTGATGGTGTGCTGGCGATTTTGCTGCTCAGCATGGTGGTGTTCACTGAGTATCCGCTGCTGTTCATTCGAACCGGGGATACAGGGGGCATGATCACCGGGGCGCTGCTGCCGGGTTTTGTGGCTCTGGTGCTGGCACGGACGGCGATTCTGGTCGGCCTGGTGGGGGCATTGTTCCTGCGTTTGCGCCGTCCGGTGGTCACGGTGGAGTGAGGCTGATGGGAAAGCGGCGGACGTACTGGCTGCTGGCGGGGGTGATCCTGCTCGTGTCCATTGCCCTGATCTGGGGCGTATATACTTTCAAGAGCAAACCTTATCCCGGCGCGAATGATTTTTACTCCCGTTGGTCGGGCGCGCATTCATTCTGGGTGGAGGGTCTTGATCCCTATGGAGAGGAAGCCAGCCTCGCCATTCAGATCGGCATCTACGGGCGGCCCGTTGAAGAGGGGGAAGACCCCGGCTACTTCGCCTACCCGTTTTATACGGTCTTTCTGTTCGCGCCGCTGGCTCCATTGAGCTACCCGCTGGCGGAGGCGACCTGGCTTGTGCTGTTGATGGTCGTGCTGGTGGGAGCCTTGATTCTGCTGCTGGATATGTTTGGCTGGCAGCCTGTGCCCTGGCTGTTGGGCGCGACCCTGCTGTGGACGCTGCTGTTTTATCCGGCGGCACGGGGAATCTTGCTGGGACAGCCGG
Organism: Ardenticatenia bacterium; assembly: GCA_026983935.1. Lineage (GTDB taxonomy): Bacteria > Chloroflexota > Anaerolineae > Aggregatilineales > Ch27 > JALSTC01. The sequence continues at coordinate 685 of JALSTC010000332.1, read as the reverse complement.
GAATCGCCGTGTACTTCCTGGAAGTACTGACGCTGTGGGCGCTGGTGAAAGGGCGTGAAGAATTGGCCGGGGTGGCACTGGCGCTTTCCACGATCAAGCCGCAGATGGGCTTTCTGTTTGTGCCGTTCCTTCTACTCTGGGGACTGCGGGAACGACGCTGGCGTTTCGTGGGGGCATTTACCGCCCTGTGGAGCGGGTTGATGCTGCTCTCATTTCTCGTCCTGCCCTCATGGCTCGGTGAGTGGCTGGGACAGGTGGGACAGTATACCGCCTATACAGCCATCGGCTCACCGGTCTGGGTGCTGACACGAGTCTATCTGCCATTCTTGGGGGCGGCTGGCGAGGTTGTGATCAGCGGGGTACTGCTTGCGCTGCTGGCGTGGGCATGGTACCGCGTGATCTGGCGGCGGCGTGCCGATGAGTTCGGTTGGACAGCGGCCCTGACCCTGACCATCACCCACCTGATCGCGCTGCGCACGGCCACGCCGCATTTTGTGGTGTTCATCGTTCCGCTGGTCTTTTACTTCAAGGTATTGACGGACGCCGATCGGCGGCGCTGTTCCCTGATGGTGCTGCTGATCGAGGCGGTGCTGTTGATCGGCCTGTGGGGCCTGTTCCTGACTACCGTCCAGGCCAAGTTTGAACATCCGGCGATGTATCTTCCCCTGCCATTCGGGATGCTGTT
>JALSTC010000331.1 GCA_026983935.1 Ardenticatenia bacterium | reverse complement strand
CGTAAAACGTGGTCGCGTAGAGTACCGAGATCTACGTGGGGAATTTACTAACGGAATTCGCAAAGATTTTCTCGAGCATCTCGCTAGCGATCCTGATACGCTTGCAGCTCTGAAAAGGGCGGGCTTGGATGATTCCCAGATTGCCCGCATAGCGAACGGGATGGTTCCCAGTGGCTGGCAGGTTCACCACAAGCTCCCACTTGATGATGGCGGCACAAATGATTTCAGCAACCTGGTGCTCATCAAGAATGACCCTTACCATATTGCTCTGACAAATACTCAACGTAGCCTCGTGGGGGATCTTGAAGTTGGGCAGTCTCGTCAAATTGAATTCCCAGTACCCCATGGTAGCGTTTATCCCCCCGTGCCACCACATTGAGCCACAGATTCTATTGGGTCGATTTTATAAAATGATATGTATATGAAGCTGCTGAAAACAATACAAACTGACCAACTCTATGCAAAGGAACCTGTGCGAGGCGCCGCTTCAGATGAGCAAATAGCAACCGTGCAGAAAGCAGTTATCGAGAGCCTTGGGGCAATTCTGCCCGAAGAATATGAGGAATTTCTTCGTCTGTCTGATGGTCTTGACTACAATGGACTGGTGCTTTACGGCAGCACCGCATCCCCGGAACAACCGGATGCCAGTGGCTTCTGGCAAGGTCTGGTAGCAGCAAACCAACTTTGGAGGGAGTCACCCGAAAATAGCAGCTTGCTCATTCTTGGTGACTCAGACATGGATCTGTTTACGGTGGATCTCAATGGAGGCAATCCAGCCAGACGTGACCGTGTAACTGGCGAAACTGTTGAAACCTATCCCAGCATTTCGTCAATGCTGGAAGCTGCGTTAAGTGAACATCTGTAACAGCACACTAGCCAGCTCGGTATGCATTGATCCCGATCACCATTCAGCCCGTTTAGGTGCTCCACAACGATGGAAAGAAAAGACGAACTGATACACGAAATTGGCAACATGATAATTTCCAGCAAAGAGCTTACAAATCCGGAGCCTGATGACAAAATTCAAGATTGAGATGCCTTGGCGCTCGCCATCACAGTAACACCTGAAAACAAGCAGATGACCGGATATGTCTACAAAGGAGATGAATGGGAAGCCAGAGGCCCTGGAGGGTTCAGAAAACTTGTTAAAAAACTCCGGGAACTCCAAACCCTGGCCCCAACCCCTGACGGCAAGACTTGGCAGCAATGCCTGATTCACATCACCAAGCCGGACTACAAGATCAACATCCAGTTTGAATACGATGACCCCAGGCGCTGGTCGCTGAAGAAGGTCTCCCTGGACATGGCGGCCGACTACGCCAACTCCCTGCGCTCGTCCAGGAATTGAGTACAGGGGCAGATACCGGATAGCGAGCGTGGCGTGGAGCGACTGCAGGCAGGCGCAGAGGTCGTAGGTGCCATTATTTTAGGCATAATCATCCTTGTATTTTTTGTGATGTAGCGAGTATTCAACACTGTCAATTCTATATCACAGCAGTTATTGTCCAAGCATCTATTCTGTTTCTGACCAGAATGACAGCCGTGACTCCGGCTGCTACCACCAGCCAAAATAATTTTTAATGGCAATCAATGTCCCCGTGATGAACATAATCTTCCAGCCCAGATTCGGGTCGGTCTTCGGCAGGTCGGGGAGCTTGTCCATCGCTCTTATCCTGTCACGATGCCGGTATCCCTGGATGAGTAGGATGATGGTTGGGATGATTTGAATGCCAAACAGATACATTAGGGCAGTAAAGGCATACGCCTTGACCGGACCCCATGTCGGAAATCCACCGCTAACAATGGCAAGCGTGCCTGCTACCGCCAGTGTAAAAAAAAGCGTCGCTCCTACAAACGCAAACAGGATAAACCGTATTGGCCTGGGGCGCATGGCAGACTCGTAATAGTGTCTGAGATACCCCTTGTAGAAGTACTGGTAAATGCGGCTTGTTAAGCGCCGGACACCACGGGATTCACTGGAAGGCATAGGCGGCCATCAGATGACTGAAGGGCTGACATTGATACAGCCAGGGATGGCTGTATCAACTGACCGATTAAGGTTGTGCTGGTTTTGTTGGTGAAGCAAACCAGTCAGATACCGTATCCACGGTATTGTCAACAGCTTCGGATATTGCCTCAACGGTATCGTCAATGACATCAGATACTGTGTCAACCACATCAAGCGTGTACTCGACGCCAGTTTGCACCACAGGTGCGACAGTGTTGTCGATGAAAGTATCAAATTTTTCATCTCCTCCTAATTCTTTATAACCGGCGTCAGCGGCCATGCCAGCAGCAGTAGTGGCAGCAATGGCACCGGGACCGGATACACTTGTCACTATGCCGACTGCTAGACCAGCCACGCCGCCAACCGCCGCGTTGTCAACGGTCTTCAGCGACCCCACAATCCCGGCCGTGATTGTTTCTGCTGTGGTTGCGTTCTCATCAAGCCTGGCAATCTCTGTCGCACTGCCGATCACCGGGCCGGCCACCATGCCAACCACACCCGCTTTTCTGGCGACAGATTCAGCAAGATCAAGTGTACCGGAAACCCTGCTGATGTCACGTGACAGCTTGCCACCGATGACCGACTTTTCACTGAGCACCTGGTTTCGTGCATCCAGTGTTCTTTCTACGTTGTACTCGATCGCGTCGGGATGCAGCATTCCTTTTAGCCCGCCTGGTCGATTTGCGTCACGCAGGGCTTGCGCCTTTTCTATCTGAACAGGGTCTCCGGTCGATTCCAGGCGCTTGATAGCATGTTCCACAGGGTCTTTGAGGGTGTCCTGATGGACATGGGTCGCCCCGGCAGTAACCGCTGCTGTGGATATTGTGGCTGTTTGACCAGCAATATCTCCCATTTTGTCAATTCTGTCCGGAGCAATAACATTCGTTTCCTGATGACTTTCTGCTGTTGTACCGAGGCCATTTGCCAGCTGATCCGCTGTTGTGGGTGAGTAACTGAGCTGATCAACAGTTGTCGGGATGCTGCTTAAACGCTCTGCCGTGGTCGGGCTGCGCTGAAGCTGTTCTCCTGTGGTTGAGGACCGGATGGAAATACTCTCACCCGCACCACTGCCAATGGATGCGCTGGCTCCAGTCAGGCC
>JALSTC010000330.1 GCA_026983935.1 Ardenticatenia bacterium | reverse complement strand
CATCGTGTTCGTTGCGCTGGAACTGCTGAGCATCCCGCTTTATGTGCTGAGCGGCTTCCGCCGTCCGGAACTCAAGAGCGAGGAATCGGCGCTCAAATACTTCCTGCTGGGCGCATTTGCCAGCGGCTTCCTGGTCTACGGCATTGCCATGATCTACGGCGCGACCGGCTCCACGCGCCTGCCGGATATCTGGCAGGCCACCGGCGCGATCATGGCCGCAGAAACACCGGCCCGCTTCCTGCTGCTGCTGGGCGCAGGGCTGATCACCGTCGGGCTGGGCTTCAAGGTCGCCGCCGTGCCCTTCCACATGTGGACGCCGGACGTCTACGAAGGCGCACCAACGCCGGTCACGGCCTTCATGAGCGTCGGGGCGAAGGCGGGCGGCTTCGCCGCGCTGCTGCGCGTGCTGGTCGTCGGCCTGCCCACGCTGATGATCGCCGATTCGACCGCCGCCGTCTGGATGGACACCATCGCCATCATCGCCGCCCTGACCATGCTCCTGGGCAACATCGTGGCCATCATGCAGACCAACATCAAGCGAATGCTGGCCTATTCGTCCATCGCGCACGCGGGCTATATCCTGATGGCCGTCGCGGCGGCAGGCAGCCCGACGGTGGGCGATCAGGGCGTGCAGGCGGCGCTGATCTACCTGCTGGCCTATGCCTTCACCAACCTGGGCGCGTTCGCCGTCGCCATCGCCATTGAGCGCGACGACGGGAGCGGCGTCACGCTGGACGATTACCGCGGGCTGGCGCGGCAGAGGCCGGGGCTGGCCCTGCTGATGGCCTTCTTCATGCTCAGCCTGACCGGCATCCCGCTGACGGCGGGTTTCATCGGTAAGTGGTATGTCTTCTGGAGCGCACTCGATGCCGGGCTGGGGCTGCTGGCCGTCATCGGCGTACTGACCAGTGTCATCGGCGCGTACTACTATGTGCGCGTGATCGTGCGTATGTTCCTGGAAGAGGGCGAGGCCGACATCAGCACAGAGCGGCTGCCGCGTGCCCTGCGGCTGTCACTGCTGGTAGCCGGCCTGGGCACACTGATCTTCGGTGTGCTGCCCTTCCTGGCGACGGACATGGCGGGGGGTGTGCAGATCGCCCTGGCGGCCATTGGCGGCGGCTAAGCGCCAGCGGTCATCTTACGCAACAACGGCACGGCGGTGGGCCAGGCCCGCTGCCGTCGTTCTTTCTGCCCGATGGCAGTTGACAAATCCGCCAAAAGGGTCTACGATTTGCAATGTAGGACGCAGGCAAGCAGTACAGTAGTGCAAGGCACGAATGCGACGCCCGGTGTTCCGGGCGTTTATTTGTGTAGGCAAGTACACAGGTGACTCTGCATGTGCCCTACGGTCACTTTCAACTCATAGTTTTTCAAGGAGTACCCAATGACCGAACGCATTCAAGGCGTGGTGAAGTGGTTCAACACCGAAAAAGGCTACGGATTCATCCAGCGCGAAGATGGCCCGGACGTTTTCGTCCATTATTCGGCGATCGCCGAGAGCGGTTTCCGCACACTGGAAGAAGGCCAGCGTGTTGAGTTCACCGTCGTGCAGGGGCCGAAAGGCCTTCAGGCCAATGAGGTTACCAAGATTTAACGCACTTGCCGTCTTGTAATTCCCAGACAGACAAGGAAACAGGGACACCTTTTCAGGAGTCCCTGTTTTAATTATGTCCGCTGGCAGCAGCTAGCTGCCACCGCTGCCGCCTTCAGGCTCCGCCGGGACAAAGCGCACCTCGAACATGCGCGGCCAGCGTTTGCCGGTGATCAGGAAGGTATCCGTCTCCGGGTTGTAGGCGATGCCGTTCAGCACGTCCTGTGAGGGCGACTGCAGCGAGGCCTGCTCCTCATCGGTCAGCAGGCCGGAGGCATCAATCACGGCCACGACCACGCCGTTCCACTTGTTGATCTGCAGGATGTAATCGGTCTGCCAGACGTTGGCATAGACATAATCGCCCACGCACTCCAGCTCATTGAGGCGCTCCACGGGACGGCCCTGCAGCGTGACCATGCTCTGCACCAGCAGTTCGAACGTCTCCGCGTCACGCAGGGAGAGGAACGGCGAGCCATCGCTCATGAACAGGAAGCGCCCGTCATAGCACAGTCCCCAGCCCTCACCCTCATAGGTGTAGCTGTCAATCTGCTCGAAGCTCTCCAGATCGTAGACAAAGGCCTGGTGCTCCTGCCAGGTGAGCTGGATCAGCCGGTCATCCACACGCTCCAGCCCTTCGGCAAAGTATTCGTCCGCCACCGGAATCATGCGCAGCACCTCGCCCGTTTCCGGGTCCACCTCGCGCAGCGTGGACTCACCGCGCAGGCCGGTGCTCTCGAAGAGCGAGCCGTCATAGAGTAGAAAACCCTGCGTGTAGGCGCTGGTATCATGCGGGCGGACGGAGATCACCTCCGGGACGAGCAGCGGCACCTGCGCTGTCAGCGGATTGCCACCCTGCGCCATGGCCGGGTGCAGGACGCCGCCCAGTGCCACCGCTGCCAGCAATGCCACAAAAACTGCCAGATAAGCCATACGTTTCATGAATGTTCTTCCTTCCACGATGAGAGGAAACCCGGTCACTCACAGATGACTGACGGCATCCAGATAGGCAGGCGAGACGATGCGCCGCCAGATGCGCGGCATCAGCCAGGGGGCCAGCTTCTGAATCAGGACAAAGACCCGCGTGGCCCTGCCGCCGAGCATCACCTCCGCCCGGCCATGGCGCACGGCCTCCACGATGGCCGCTGCCGGGACTTCTGGCGGGTCGGCGGTGATTCCCGCTTCCCGGATCGGCCCCTCCGGCACGGCCTCAACCATCGGCGTGCGCGTCCAACCGGGCATCACGACCGAAACGCCGATGCCCGTCCCGGCCAGTTCGTGGCGGACGGCATGGCCGAAGTACCACAGGGCGGCTTTCGTCGCGCCGTAGGTGGCGAGTCCCGGCGCGGGGACGGGCGCGGTGGTGCTGCTGATGAAAACGAGATGCCCGTCGCCCTGCGCCAGCATGAGCGGCACGACAAGCTGTGTCAGGCGCATCGCGCCGTACAGGTTGGTTTCCAGCATGGCCCGCAGCCATGCCGGGTCCTGCTGCTGGATGGGGCCGCCAAGCGCCCGCCCGGCGTTGTTGACCAG
>JALSTC010000329.1 GCA_026983935.1 Ardenticatenia bacterium | reverse complement strand
ATGTAACCGTCGTCTTCACATATGATGCTTACCACAACCCCGCACAGCAGCAGCTTGTCCGGTCGCTGCCGCCGGAACGCACAATAGTTGTGGCTCTCCGCTCGCCTTATGACCGGCTGGCCTTCCCCCGAATCTCCGCTTATATGCTCGCTTATACCCCTCTCTCCCCTGCCATCCAGGCGTCATGCGCGGCACTGTTCGGGGCACAGCCGATCGGCGGCGTCCTGCCCGTGCCGCTGGGCGATGACCTGCCAGCGGGCAGCGGACTTCGCCGTCCCTGAGCCGACGGCTGTGCTATACTGGGGGGCGGTAGTACACACACAATATCGGCAAACCAGTCAGTGCGTTACCCGTGCTGATGACACCGGGCAAGTCTGAATCAACAACTGTTTGTGAGGCAATCTATGGGTTCGACGTTAAATCCGAATCTTCTGGCAAAAGATACGACCACTGTGCTGAACAGGGCAGCCGGTCTGGTGACGCGGTACCGTAAGAAAAACCTGTTCCCGGAAATAGCACTCATGGCCTTGCTCGAACAAAAAGACTCACCGGGATACCGTCTGCTGCAGCAGTTCGCCGAAGCAAAAGGCACAGACCTGGCCCGGCTGGAGCGGCAGGTGCGGCTGGCCGTTGAAAGCCGCCGCGATCTGCCCGGCGACCTGTCATTCATCACCCAGGACAATAAGTCCGTTGAACTTTCCCGGCAGATGATCATCGCACTGGATGAGGCCCTCACAATCGCCCAGAACAATGATGAGGTCTGGATTGGCACCGACCATCTGCTGGCGGCCATGAGCAAGAAAACGCTGGGTACGGGGGGAATTCTGCGGCAGCATGGCATCACGCCGGGCGCTATCGCCGATATAACCGGCAGCAGCGTACAGGAGCGCCCGGCCAGCAAAGCACATCCACCGGGCACGGTTGTGGATTATGTTGTGCTGGCAAAGAACGGCAGCAGCCCGCCGATCTATATGCGAAAGAAGCTGCTGCGCGAACTGATCAATATGCTCTCGCAGAAGGTCAACCGCCATGTCATCCTGGTCGGCCCGGAAGGGGTGGGCAAACGCACCCTGGCTTACAGCCTTGCCGTGCTGATGGCCGAAGGCAAAGGCCCTGCCGACCTGAACACCCTCGTACAGGTGGATGAATCGGCGCTGCTGGATAACGCAGTGCGTGCCCTGCGGGCCGGAATCAACAAAGCACGCGGCGGCATCCTGTTTGTCCCCCACATTCACCGCTTTTTCGGCGGGCCGCTCAAAGCGGAGTTCCCCAAAGGTGCGGCAGACCTGCAGAAAGCCTTCCTGGACAGCGATCCGGTGATCATCGGCACAACAACCGATCTGGAATACGGCGAGCGGCTGGAGGCTATCAGCGCAGTCCATGAGCACAGCCAGCGTCTGCGTGTGCCTGAACCCAGCGAAAAAGAAGCCATCAACATCCTGGAAACACTGAAGCCCCAAATTGAAAGCGACTACAACATCACAGTCAGGGACGATGCGCTGAGAATTGCTGCATCGCTGGCCCGGCGCTATCTCTCCGGCACGCCGCTCCCCCGCAGTGCCGAACGCCTGCTGCACCGGGCAGCCGCGCTGGTCAACATGAGCATGCAGCAGCATCTGGCCTTCAGGCCGGAAAAAGCCGATGACATCCTCGACGCCGAAGATGTGACGCTCGCCGCCAGCCAGATGACCGGCATTCCGGTCAGTAAAATGGGGCAGGACGAACGCAGCCGCTACGCCAGCATGGTTGAGCACCTGCATGAACGCATCATTGGCCAGGATGAGGCCGTGCTGGCCGTCAGCCGGGCGGTGAAGACTGCCCGCGTTGGCCTCAAAGACAAAAAACGCCCCATCGGTGGCTTCCTGTTCCTGGGGCCGACCGGTGTCGGCAAAACCGAACTGGCGAAGGCACTGGCCGAATTCATGTTCGGCGACGAGGATGCCATGCTGCAGCTTGACATGAGCGAATTTCAAAACGAATCGACCGTCAACCGGCTTATCGGGTCACCGTCCGGCTACGTGGACAGCGAATCCGGCGGACAGCTCACGGAGCGCGTCCGGCAGCAGCCCTATCTGATCGTGCTCTTCGATGAGGTCGAGAAGGCCCATCCGCGGGTGATGGATATCCTGCTGCAGGTGCTGGAAGAAGGCCGCCTGACTGATGGACGCGGCAACACGGCCAGCTTCAGCGAGACCGTGATCATCATGACCAGCAACCTCGGCGCGGAATACCTGGGTGGCCCGGAAATCACGGAAGATGTCCGTGAGCAAGTTATGGACGCTGTAAATGCCCACTTTCGACCGGAATTCCTCAACCGTCTGGATGAGATTGTGATCTTCCACCCGCTCAGTGAAGAACATCTCCGCCAGATTCTGGATCTCATGCTGCGCAAGGAAAACAAACTGGCCGCTGAGCGCGGACTGGAGCTGGACTTCAGCGATGCGGCCCGACAGTGGATGCTCGATCAGAACGACCATCCAGAATGGGGCGCGCGTCCACTGCGACGCATCATCCGGCGCTATGTGCGCGAGCCGCTGGCCGATTTCCTGCTGAAAGAGAATCCGGAGGCCGGAACGGTGATCCACGTCGAACCCGGGAAAGGCCATCTGCGTTTCAAAGTCCTTCAGCAAGAATAAAAGGGAGCAGACATGAGCGCCACATCAAAGTCCGGACAGCGCCTGAGCCTGCTCAGCCTGATTTTCGGTGCGCTGATCGCCCTGCCAACCCAGCGGATGTGGATCAGATCGCATGCGCTCTGGATGTTCACGTGGATTGTGCAGTCAATTGCCACTGAATTCAGCCTTTTGGGCGTGGTTATGGGCGCGTTGGGTATCCTCCGGGGTGCGGGCAAAACCCGCTGGATGAGTGCCACCGGGACCGTACTCGCGGCCCGTCCTCTGTATCAGGCCGTGCGCCTCGCGCGACGGCTGGACAGCGCCATGCGGGAGGGCCTGGGTAACGACTACGCGAAGTGTATTCCGGCAGCCATGCGCTGCCGCATGGCTCCCACTCCTCTGAGTCTGGAAACCATGCTGCAGGGCTTCCCAAAAGGAGATGTCCAGGAATACCACGATGTCCCCTATCGCACCGTAGACGGACAGACACTCTTGCTGGATGTCTAC
>JALSTC010000328.1 GCA_026983935.1 Ardenticatenia bacterium | reverse complement strand
AGAATCCCATAGGTGTAGCCGCGCATCCTTACCAGCAAGCGCGTGCTGCCGTCGGACTTGCGCTCCAAAAGATACAGCAAGGACAGGTCCAACGTCGTGCCCAGGCGATCAGGCAGATCGTACCCGCCAACAATCAGCAGGCGATTCTCCTCCACGGTCATCACCTTCAGCCCATGATCCATCTGCATACCGGGCCGGGGGGCGGACAGATCATGGCGCAGGTAGGTTGCACTGGGGATGCCGTTGTTCGTCAGCATGTCAAAGGTATACCAGCCAGTGCGCGCCCGCCCCATTTGCGCCACCCACGGCCATACGGCTTCCGGCGGTGCATCAATATCAACTGCATGGGTTTCCTGAATGTTAGGGTTGGGAATCAGATCATCTCCCGGCAGACGGCGCTGCGATTCCCCCAGGCGTGTGCCCCATTTCAAAAGCTGGGGGCGTAGAAAGAGAAAATACAGCGTGCCGGTGAGCAATCCCCAGAGGATTGCAAAAGGGAAATCAGAAGTGTTTTTCTTGTGACGTCGGCGCATGACAACCCCTCGTGATAGATAAAACAACCGAATGACAGAAAAGCCTCAGACAGGCGGCCAGGGATAATTAGGGCCGGGGCCTGGCTGTGGAAAACATCCCTGTTCAAGTAGCCGCTCCACCCGCTGGCGAAATGCAAGCACTTCTCGCTCATCGAGCAGCTCAGAAAGCGTGGACATAGTGGGATCATCCGGGCTTTTCAGACGCGCACGCAAAGCGTGCAGGTCTCCCATAATTGCCTCCGGCAGCGGCTCCCCGGCAAATTCCCAGATTACCGTGCGCAGCTTGGGGGCGCGATGAAAGGATATCCCATGGTCAATCCCCCACAGATGCCCCTGCGCATCGAGAAGGCAGTGCCCTCCCTTGCGGTCAGCATTGTTGATGATGTAATCGAATGCGGCAAAACGCTGTAACTGATCACGATACTCCGATGGAAGTGGCGTAAAGTAGTTGATCTCCGGATCGTGGTCAACAAAGAACTGCACCGACCCCAGGCCGTAGGGGCCACCACGCAGCACGGTCGGCGGTACAATCTGCCAGCCCAGCGCCTCCGAAACGACAAAAGCGGCCACCTCACGGTAGCATAACGTCCCCGTCGGAAAATCCCACAGAGGGCGCTCCCCACGCTGCGGCTTATAGACCGCCAGAACCTCCCGTTCCTCATCTGATACGGACACCAGATAGGCGTAATTAGACCCCCAGGGCATCATCCCGTGCTCTCCCTGAATGATGCCACTGGCCAGCGTCTTCAATACCTGAGCGACGGTGATGAGTTCGGGGCTGGTATCAGAAGAATCAGATGGCGCTGACATAGGGCAAAGCCGCTCAAGTCCAATAATACAGTATGCGACCGTTGTGCTGAGGATCAGGCCGGCCCCTTGCCACCACACGCTCTGTGTACCTGGCCAGTGCCCGCATCATCGGACGCGGCACCCAGAAGCGTGCAACTCGCGGCTCATGCAGACCTGTCTCCTCTTCATCCTCGGTAAGCAGTTCCTGCACAACCAACACCACCATATCGCTGGCTTCATCATAACCCAGACCAAGCTGCGCCACACGGAACTGCGGCTCAATCGGTTCACGCAGTTCAAGATCCCACTGTCTCAATTCAAACGGCGGCTCACCGCCGGGCAGGGGGTACCGCTCATTAAGATCGTCCAGCAGTTCATGAATTGCTTCCGCTAATGCGCTGGCCTGCACTTTCTCCAGTGTCAGCGTAAGCAGTTGTTCGCCTTTAGCGGCCTGCAGATGAAATACTCTGTTTCCGCGGGGGCCGACGGTTCCCACAGTAATAAAGTCCACCGGTTTGAATTCGATCTCGGCTTCGTGCATCCAACGCCCTTCCTTCATAAAGCACGGCGTATCATATTTTCACAATCAGCATCTTTTAATAAGTGACCACTCCCCCGCCAGTACGCCGCCCTACTCAGTGCCATTCCGGGAAGACCGGGGAGGATTATGACTGGTGTCGTTGATCTGAACAACCACAGGACGCCCAAAGCCCAGCTCAAGGACTGACAGCGAGGCAGGCGATATACTGATTCGCTGGAACAGATCAAGATGCAGCCCCAGGTAATGCGCCAATATCATCTTGATGACATCGGCATGCGAAACAATCGCGATCATCTCGTGCGGATGCCGCTTGACCAGGGCTTCTACCGCATCCACCGCCCGGGCCTGCACGCCGCGCATGGTCTCCCCTTCCGGGAAGTGCGCACGAGTCGGGGTGAACTGAACCATATGCCACATCTTGCGCTTCGCCAGCGTCGCGATCTTCTCGCCCTGCCACGCGCCTAACCGCATTTCACCAATGCCTTCAAGCTGCTGCAAAGCCAGATCGGGGTGATGAGCGGCGATTGCCTCTGCAGTTTCCATCGTGCGCTCAAGCGGACTGCTGTAGATCGCCTTCAGCGGGAATGCTGCCAGGCGTTCTCCCAGAGCGGCTGCCTGAGCCTGGCCCTCCTCGTTAAGATGGACACCCGGCGTCCACCCGGCCAGCTTTCCTGTTTTGACCCATTCATTAACAGCATGACGAATCAACAATACGGTTGTCATCAAGGCACCCCTTCATCGCGGCCTGCCACGATAATAGCATAAAACAGGGATCAGAAAAGGTGGGGACAATCAGGCGCTGCAGCAGACGAGGCGGCTACTTACCAAGCCATAGTTCACGGTATGCGGCCCACTCCGGTGGCTCTGTAGACCAGTAGGCATAGAGGCCCACTCCCTGCACAAGATCGGAGGCCCCCTCCACCTGGGTCATACCGTTTCGCACGCCGGTGATCGCTGCGGGAAGGCTTTCCACTGCCGGATCATGCCCCGGAGGCTCTGCATCATAGGTCGGAATACCGATGATCAGACGGGTATCCACACCCAGCGGCACGATGGCTGACGTAAACTGAGCGACCTGAAAAGCCATCCAGACCTGGTAATCCAGCGGCGAACTCAACCCACTGTTATAAGCCATCACGACAATTTCATCCGCCAGCAAAGCCACGCGCTGCTTGTACTCCTGGCTCCACATCGCCTCGGTCGTGGTCAGCGGGCTGACGGGAATGCCCTCGATACCCGTGTTCCAATCCGGCGGCACGG
>JALSTC010000327.1 GCA_026983935.1 Ardenticatenia bacterium | reverse complement strand
ACCCTGAATCCACTGGCTGGAGAATTGGCAGGCGATACCGCCACCATCCCGGCCTACACAGTCATCACCGATCTCGGCGGTCAGCGCACCGCCTCGCCCGCCTGGTCGTCAGATGGATTTCGCATCGTGTTCAGTTCGAATTTTGACGGCGACGAGGAGATTTATACCATCAACGCGGACGGCACCAGCCTGGCCAAGCTGACCGACAACCAGGGCACGATTGACCGCGACCCGGCCTGGAGTCCGGACGGCAACACGATCGTTTTCGCTTCGGATCGCGATGGCCGTGGCGAAACGGAACTGTACAGCATGCGCCCCAACGGTACCGAACTCGTGCGCCTGACCGATTCGTCAGGCAGCAGTTACCAGCCCGCCTGGTCTGCTGACAGCCGCTTTATCGTATTTGTCTCAGATCGGGATCGGGACGCCGACCTGTACATCATGAACGCCGACGGCTCTAATGAGCGGCTGCTGACGCGCAATGACGACGGCGCGGAAGACCGCAACCCGGCCTGGAGTCCAGATGGCCGCTGGATTGTGTTCAGCTCCAATCGTGACGGGCCGAACTTCCAGCTTTATCTGATCGATCCGTCTGGAGAGCGCCTGATCCGGGTCACGCAGAGCGATACGGATGACATCGAGGCGGCCTGGCTGCGGGGCGCGCCGCGCTGAGGGATAGGACTGAAAGCGGTTTTAATTGACAGGAGAGTGGACTTTGAGCGAGGAGAAGGAACTCCAACGGCTGTTACGCGATGCCATCACTGCCGCGCGTGAGGGGGACAAAGCCCGCGCCCGTGTCCTGTTCCAGGAAGTGGTGGAGCGCGACCCGGAAAATGAAAAAGGCTGGTTCTGGCTGGCATCACTGGCGGAAACCGTCGAAGAGCGCCGCCTTTACCTCGGCAACGTCGTCCAGATCAACCCCAACAATGAACGCGCCCAGGCCCTCCTTGATCGCCTGGAAGCCAGCCAGGAAAAAAAGGCGCCGTCGCCCCTGGATGAGGAAATCATGCCCGGCATCAGCCGCCGCCTGGCGATCTTTGGCGGGGCAGGTCTGGCCATCCTGATTGTGATCGTCTGTGGGCTGATCGCGCTGATTGTCTCCAACAATCAGCGGACCGCCGCTAATCGTGAGGCCACTGCCCAGGCCGCGCAGATGACTGCTGACGCCAACGCCGCGATAATGGCTACCGTAGACGCGCAGGCCACACAGACCGCCGTGCTGGCGAATTTCACACCCACCCCGCTCAACTCGCCGCTGCCGCCAACATGGACGCCACGCCCCTCGCCGACGCCTTTTATGCAGGTGACCAGCACGCCGCTGGCAACAGCGGTCGGCTCCGGGCTGTTCAGCGGGCGGCTGCTGGTTGCTTCTGGCGAAGACATCACCGGGGAAGGTTTCGTGCCGATCATCGAACTGCCGCTGGATGGCAGCCCGACACGCACCCTGTTTGATGGGCGGGCCAATGCCGCCAGTCTCTCACCGCAGGGCGACCTGCTGATCTACACCCGTTTTTCCACTGGTACACGGGAACAGGGACTGGAGATTGTCTGGATGGATAATTCCAACCCGCCGCGTCTGCTCACCCAGTTGCTCGGCGGGCGCATCCTCTCCCGGCAGGATGACGGCAGCTTCTCTCCAGATGGCAACAGCATTGCCTTTTCCGCCAGAGAGCCGGGCAGCCTCAACAGCGATATTTACGTGCTCTCGCTCTCGGCGATGGGCGGTCTGCTGGGTGAAGGCGAAGTGCCGGAAGAAATCGCGCAGCAGGCCCTGCAGCGGCTGACGGACGGCACCACGGACAACACCGCCCCTGCCTGGGGCGATGCCACACGGTTGATTTATGTGTCCGATGGCCGCGCCAACGGCGGGGTTGTGGACCTGAAGCTGATCACGATCGGCGGTGGTATTATTGATGTTACCCATGACGCCAACATCATGATCGAGGACAACCCGTCCATTTCACCGGACGGCTCGCTCGTCGCCTTTGAAGCCTACCGCCCCGAAAATCCCGAGGACGTGGACATCTTCGTCACGCCGGTGGATGGCAGTGGGCAGGCCGTTCTGGTGGTAGACAGCGACTTTGCGGACGTGCGCCCGCAGTGGTCGCCGGATGGCCGCGCCATCGCTTACTCGTCAAACCGGACAGGCAGCGGTTTTGAGGTCTTTATCGTGGAAGTGGCGACCTATGCCAATCACCAGGTCACGGTCAACGATGTGACCGACATTGTGAACGACTGGATTCCATAAGCCTATCAGTGTGGAAAGCCGGGCATGGATGGCACGGTGATCCATAAGATACTGGCACCAGATTTGCAACTGCATCTGTGGGGGAAAACATTATGCCTGCGCAAGAACGCGAAGTTCATACCGTGACGGTTGCCGGACTGCAGCGTGACCTGCCGCTGTTCGAAGTCGCGCCCGGCGTGCGTATTGCCATCATCAACATCCTGGGCGACACCGAGCTGGTACAGGCGGTGGCGAAGGAGTTGGCCCCGCGCATCATGGCCGCGCAGCCAGATGTGCTGGTCACGGCGGAGGCCAAGAGCATCCCGCTGATCTACGCCCTGGCCGTAGAAACCGGCCTGCCCTATGTTGTGCTGCGCAAGAACTATAAGCCCTACATGGGCAACGCACTGGAAGCGCATACGGTCAGCATCACAACCGGTGTGCCGCAAAAGCTCTACCTGGACGAAAAAGACCAGGGCCTGCTGAAAGGCAGGCGGGTCGCGCTGGTGGACGACGTCATCAGCACCGGAAGCACACTGCAGGGCATGCACGTCCTGATGGACAAGGTCGGCGCGGAAGTTGTGGTGCAGGCGGCGATCTTCACCGAGGGCGACCGCGCCAAGTGGTCGGACGTCATCGCGCTGGGACATCTGCCGGTCTTCATTGACGAGAGCGCCGGGCGGCCTGATTGATCAGCAGGCAGGCTGTGGATTCCGGCCCGCATTGCCGTCTACTCCGGCGCTGCCGCGCAGGGACTCGGTGCGGCACCTGCTTCGTCACAGGGGGGTGAAGCCGTCATGACTTATCTGCTGGGGATTGACATCGGCACGACGAACGTCAAAACCGTGGTGCTGGAAGCCGAATCGGCGCGTGTCCTCGCAGCAGCCGATCAGGAAT
>JALSTC010000326.1 GCA_026983935.1 Ardenticatenia bacterium | reverse complement strand
TGATAGTGCCGGGGACGACGTAACAGATGCACTGCAGGCTGTTCTCCAGAATCGGGACCCGCGCAGCACAAACTACGACGTGTTTCTGGCAGTGCTGGAAGATCGCTGGCACCTGCCAGAAGACACGATCGTCTCCCATTTTCAGGCATTTTACAGGGAAGCCTATGCCCACCTGGTCGAAAAAGTCGCACCGCGGGCCGATGCGCCGTCACTGATCAATCGTCTGCGCGAAGCCGATTACCAGGTGGTTATTGCGACCAATCCGATTTTCACGGCAGAGGCCATTGCCCAACGGCTCGAATGGGCAGGCCTGCCCACCGACTTCAACGCCTATGCACTGGTCACGCACATCGAAAACATGCACTTTGCCAAACCCAACCCGCATTACTACGAGGAAATCCTGGGACGATTGGGGGTCGCCACCAGCGAGGCACTCATGGTCGGCGATGACTGGGCCAACGACATTGTACCTGCCGAACGAGCCGGGCTGAATACATACTGGGTTCACGAGAAGGGCGTGCAGCCCGGCCCCGGCCAGGCTGCCCCCGATGGGCAGGGGACATTCAGCGATTTTGTACGACGGGTACTGCTCCTCGGCTGGCTGGAAACGCTCAAACCACGCCCGCTGCGCCCGGAGATGATCCTGCCTCGACTGCTGGGTAACACTGCGGCGCTGCTGGGTGTGCTGAATGAGTATGCGCCGGATTACTGGCAGCAGCACCCCGATCCGGATGAATGGTCTCCCCTGGAAGTTGTGTGCCATTTACGGGACAGCGAGCGCACTGTACAGCGGCCCCGCCTGCAGCGCATCCTGGCGGAAGATAACCCCTTCCTCTCTGTTCCACAGGAACCACCCGGCCCCGGCCAGATCGTATGTGCGCCCGATGACTGCCGCGATCCTGTTAACGAATTTGTGACGGAGCGGCTGCAGACAGTTGCCTTTCTAAAGGGCCTGCCGCCGGAAGCATGGAATCGGCCGGCGCGGCACAGCATCTTCGGGCCAACAACGCTGCTGGAAATGGCGGACTTCACGGCGACACATGATCGCCTCCACATCAAGCAGATTTGCCAGACCCTGGCGCGATGCCGATAGGCCTTTGACTATACGAAGTCACTTTCGCTTTTAGATGTTGATGTTCAGCGCACTGCCCGATTCGTAGCGCCGCAGCCCCTGACGAAACACAACCAGCATCACCAGCACATTGATCAGCGCCGCCCCGGCCAGCCAGGCCAGCGCACTCAGATCAAGCTCCTGCACAACCTGAACCGGCACCGCCCCGACAAATGCCGCCGGGATCAGAGTCAGCAGAATCAGACGCACGCCGCCCTGAAACAACCCAAATGGATACAGCCCGAACGTCAGCATGGTTTGCAAGATTCGATCGGAAAGCAGCCTGGCGTTGCCGATGAAAAAGGCCAGCGACCCTACCGTCACGGAAAAAGATACGAAAACAACCGCCGCAAGCAGCGATGCCACCAGAAACAGACTCACCGACAGCAGATCAAGGCGTCCGGTGAAGAGAAAAGCCAGCACACCGAACGTCAGATCGCCAAGGGTCGACTGCCCCATCCGCGAGAAAATGAGGTGCAGCAGCACAGGCCGTGGCAGTGCGAGATAGTAATCCAGCCGTCCCTGGGCTATCAGCTCCGCCACTGATCGCGCATTCCCGGCAAATGTATAGGCCAGGCCAAAGGCAAACGTGATGATGGCAAACAGCATGAACACCTCATCCATGCCATAACCGCGAATCTCGCCAAAGCGATCGAAAAACAGCAGCCAGAATACGAAGTAGATTCCGTTGTTGATCATCATGCCAACAACCTGGCTCAAAAAGCTTACGCGATATTCCATATTTGACGCCATACTAAGCCGTGTGAGGTGCACGACAAATCTGACCTCGCTCAAGATGCGCTGCCACATCCCCCTACCCTCCATTGATGCTCACGCGGCGGATACCATAGCGATACAGCACAATCAGTACAACCAGTGTCACAGTGATCCAGAATACCTGCATGCCCACTGAAAACACGAACAACCCGGCGTCCCACGACACAAACAATCTTGCCGGTGCATACACCGACAGATTGAACGGCAGCGCCCGCGCAATCCCCTGCAGCCATCCCGGCAAGAACTCTATCGGGAGCAGCAGCCCACCCAGCACAAACACGATCTTGTGGTAAATGAACAGGAACGAATTAACGTCCTCAAAGAAAAACGCCAGCAGCCCGATAATGGACATCACAGAAAACTCCAGAACGAAGGCCAGTGCCGTCACAAGCAGCAGCAGCGGAAGCGTCTCCAGCCGGAACGATGTCAGTGGGCCGACCTGCGACCACGCCACCAGCCCGCCTAACACCAGCAGTACAGCCATGTTGATCAACGAATCGCCCACGCCAAAGGAAAAATGGTACATCAGGTAGTTATAAGGACGGCCCAGCGTATAGGCCAGGCTGCCATCACGAACTTCCTGGGAGACCGTCCGCGCATGGCGAATCTTGCCCAGCACAAGCATCTCCGCCCAGACGAAATACCAGAGAGTCTGTACGAGCGTCAGCCCGCCAATTTCCGCCGTGCCCTGCGCCTCAAATGTTGCGCTCCACAACTGGCCGAAGATAAAAATGAACAGCACGATCAGGAACGACTGAACCACCACATCCCAGACATAAGCCAGGCGGTTCTGCAGGTTGGCGCGGGCTATGGCCGTATATTTCCTTGCCGCACGCCACCAGCGCCATCGGCGTATGCCGCTTTGTATACCCCTCTCCACAGCCATGTTCTGCATCGCTACTCAATCCCTTCCAATGCCAGGTCAACCGCTTCCTCACGCCGGTAAATCTCCCGGATGATCGCCTCCAACGGCGGATCCATGACGTTGATGTCTACCACACTACGCCCATTCATCAACGCCTGCATCACGGCTTCCACAGGCTGTTCACGGGTATCCAGTTCCAGCTTTGCACCGTAGCGGCCTGCCTTGAGCACGTTGACACCCACGATATCCAGATGGCCATCAATCGGACGGGCGAAGCGCACTTCAATGATCTTGCGTCGCAAATAGCGCCGCTTCAATACCTTCACAGCATCATCAAAGATCACCTGGCCATGATTGATCACCACAACACGGTCGCACAGC
>JALSTC010000325.1 GCA_026983935.1 Ardenticatenia bacterium | reverse complement strand
ATGGGATGAAATCCAGGAAGAGATCACGGCGCGTCGTGTGCTGCATCTGGGACATCACCACAGTGCAGATTCTCTGCCAGAAGAGTCTCCCATATCCCTGAACAGCATTTTTGCTCCTGGCCCGCGCTTTGGTGGCCAGATCAAATCCTTCCTGGATTATCTCTTCGAGCTGCGCTACAACGGGCAAACAGCCATCATCGTCACCCGGCAGGCGCAGCGAATCGCCGAACTGTGGGGGCAGCAGGACTCTTACCTCGCACCAACCAATGCTGTCCAGGCACTAACGCCGGGCTCGCTTCAATTCGTCGAGGGTGCCCTTGCCGAGGGATGGACTCTGCGCAGCACAAGCGGCGACCTTCATCTGCTGACCGATGCAGAAATTTTTGGCTGGAAGCGCCCGGAACCACGACGCATTCGACAGGCACACCCGGCCACGCCGGAGGAGGCTTTCGCAGACCTCCAGCCGGGTGACTATGTTGTGCACATCGAATACGGTATTGGGCGCTTTGCCGGACTGCAAAGACATGTACTCAACGGCAGTGAGCGCGAGTACCTTGTCGTGCAATACGCTGGCACCGATCAACTTTACGTCCCTATTCATCAGGCAGACCGGCTGGCACGCTACGTTGGCCCGGATGACCGCCCTCCCCAGCTCAGCAGGCTGGGGACGCCTGACTGGTCGCGAGTCAAAGAGCGCACACGTAAAGCTGTTGAAGATGTCGCGCAGGAACTCCTGCAGCTTTATGCCCGGCGCGCTAATGTCAACGGTCATGCCTTCAGCCCGGACACGCCCTGGCAGCACGAATTGGAAGCTTCCTTCCCATACCTGGAAACAGAAGACCAGCTCCGGGCTATTGAGGAAGTCAAGGCGGACATGGAACGGCCACAGCCCATGGATCGATTGATCTGTGGTGATGTCGGCTACGGTAAAACCGAGGTCGCACTGCGTGCGGCATTCAAAGCCGTGATGGACGGTAAACAGGTCGCGATTCTGGTTCCAACGACCGTGCTCGCGCAGCAGCACTTCAACACTTTCGTCCGGCGGCTGGCGCCATTTCCGGTTAAGGTGGAAATGCTGTCGCGCTTCCGCGATCGCCGGGAACAGCAGCGCATCCTGTACAATCTGGGCCAGGGTCAGATTGACATTATCATCGGCACGCACCGCCTGCTGCAGCCAGATGTGACCTTCAAAGATTTGGGCCTGCTGATCATCGACGAAGAGCAGCGCTTTGGCGTAACTCACAAGGAACAGCTCAAGCAGTTGCGTACCGAGGTTGACGTCCTGACCATGACAGCAACACCGATTCCGCGCACGCTGTATATGGCGCTGACCGGCATCCGGGATATCAGCACCATCCAGACCGCACCGCAGGAGCGCCTGCCGGTCAATACGCATGTCGGCATCTACGATAAGCGCCTCGTCCGTCAAGCCATCTTGAGGGAGATGGAACGAGGGGGGCAGGTGTTTTTTGTTCACAACCGGGTGCAAACGATAGACATGAAGGCCAGTGAACTGCGCACACTGGTGCCGGAGGCCCGTATTGAAATTGCCCACGGCCAGATGGATGAACAGAAGCTGGAACAGGTTATGCTGCGCTTTATGCAGGGTGAGTTTGACGTGCTGGTCAGCACCACGATCATTGAGTCTGGCTTGGATATCCCCAATGCCAATACGCTCATTGTGGATCGCGCGGATCAGTTCGGGCTGGCCCAGCTCTATCAGCTACGCGGACGCGTTGGTCGCGGCGCGGCCCGGGCCTATGCTTACTTTTTCCACCCGCGGTGGAGCAAAGTGAGTGACGAAGCGCGCGCACGGCTTGAGACAATCAAGGAGCAGACGGCATTGGGAGCAGGATTCCACATTGCCATGCGAGACCTTGAACTGCGCGGCGCGGGCGATATTCTGGGCACCCGGCAAAGTGGGCAGATTGCCGCCGTTGGATTCCACCTGTATACGCAGATGCTTGCTCAGGCTGTCAGCCGACTGAAAACCAGCAGCACAGACCAGCCCCAGCACCTATCAGCACAGCCGCCCACGGTCACGATTGATCTGCCTCTTCAGGCCTATATTCCGACCGACTTCATTCCGGACATGGCCCTGCGCCTCCAGCTTTACCGGCGGCTGGCCGATCTACACGATGAAACAGCGATTGAGGGAATGCGAGAGGAGTTAGGCGATCGTTTTGGCCCCCTCCCGGAGGCTGTAGAAGGCCTGCTGTACCAGTTGAAGGTGAAATTACACGCTCAGGCAGCCAATGCTACAGCGGTCGGGCATGAGAACGGGCAGATATTCATCCGCGTTCCTTATCTCGCAGAAATTGACCGCCCGGCCCTTCAGCAATACCTGGAAAACGGCGTGCGTGTCAGCAGAACGGCCATCTGGCTCCCACGCCAGGGGGTATTGTGGCAAGAACGGCTTCTTGATGTGCTGGCACGTTTGAGCCGACAGCCCCATCATAGTTTCAACGGTAGCTGAAACTCATGCCTCTTCCTCATCCTACCCCTCCACCCAAAGCCGATTGGTTAGTCCAAATTGGCAGCCTGGCAGGTTTTCTGGCTGCGATGGGCATAGGGGGCATCTTCCTGATCATGGCGGCTCTCAGTGCAGGACTGTTCCTGATACGCCAGGAAGTAAAACCCGCGACCACCACCCCGGGCCAGCCAGCCGCACAAGCAGTCATTACAGACACACCAACGCCATCGCCATCGTTAGCAACACTGCCAGGACTCATGATTCTCACGCCAACGGCAACACCCATGATCACCGAAACGCCGACAGCATCGCCCACCCCTGACAATCCGCCGACCGCCGCCCCAGATGACAGCAGCGATGTATCTGACTGTCCGCACCCCGATGGCTGGGAACTGCATCGTGTAGAGCCGGGGGAAACGTTATTTGCATTTGTCCTGGGCGCGGGGGGGACGGTGACCACCGATGATCTCCGCCAGGCCAACTGTCTGAGCAGTGACCTGCTGCAAATCGGACAGGCGCTTTACCTGCCGCCCGGCGCAGCAGAGAATGCTCCACCAAGCGAACCAATCGCCCCTGCTGGCTCGGCAGGCACCGGCCCACGCACACCTAACTGCGACCCGCACTGCACGATCAGCATCCGGCCCGGCTGGCGGGCAGAGCAGATCG
>JALSTC010000324.1 GCA_026983935.1 Ardenticatenia bacterium | reverse complement strand
CACGGGGGTTGATATGCCGCCGCGTGGGGGTAACCCCGCATTGAGCGACGAGCAGATTCTCAGCGTCATCGCCTATCTGCGCACACTGGCTACCGGGCCATAGCCTGATTTAGCAAAAAAGAGCCTGGGGGATACTCCCTTCAAATCCGCCGCGGGCGGATACGGGGGCCTCGGAAGGACAATACGCCTAAGGAATCAAACGGGGGCGCCAATCTCACATAGCGACCCCGTTTGCTGTCATCACGCCCTGACCTGCAAGCACTGCGTGACTCGGAAGTGTGCCGAGGACCAGACTTGAACTGGTGACCCCTTGATTTTCAGTCAAGTGCTCTACCAACTGAGCTACCTCGGCGACTTATGGTCAATATTTTAGCGTCTTCACATCAAATGTCAATCGCGAATTTTTTGTTTTGCCCTGCTGAGGTTCAAACCGGGGTTCGGACAAAAAGGGGCCGGGCATCCCATTTCGACCGCTATTCCTTCTAACTCACCCAATGTTTGTTCTTCACCCCCCGGCTTCGCTCAGTCACTCCTCCAGGTAAGCCACCACACGGGCCAGGATGGCTGCCTGGCATTCCGCGTTCCCCCTGTTGCCTCATATCCGTTCCTCCGGGTTGCTCCTCAAGAATCCCTTTTATCTGTATGCCTTATTGCGCCTCCAACGCCGAATGCCCCTTATGTGCAGTTGCGGAGGAAACAGCCTCATTGTAGAATGATCTTAAATGCAGACTTCCAGACAAGTGAACGCCAAAAGGCACTGCCATGGCTACCAGACGATTCAATGATGATATGGCGGATGCACCAGCCAACCCGCCCGCCTCCACTGGACAACCAGCACAGGAGCCCCCCCGGCCCGCACCACCTCAACAGCCTGCCCCGGCCCGCCAGCCGAGAAAGCCGCGCCGGGGAGGCCGACAGGTGGCACACATGCCCCGCACCCTGGCACAGGTGTTGAACGATGCCGACGAACAGGTTGTGCAGGGCGATCTATCCGACTACGTTCCGCTGCCTACGGGCTTTGATCCACTGGATGGATTGATCGGCGGGGGACTGCGCAAAACGGAGCTTTTCCTGCTGGGCGGTGCGCAGGGCATCGGGAAGACAATTGCCACACTGCAGATCGCCCGCAACATTGCCATGCGCAAAGATCAGTACGCTTTCTACCTCTCCTATGAACACACAGAAACGCACCTGATGAATCGGCTGCTTTGCCTGGAGAGCGTAAATCCCCCGGAGATTGACACAGCCCGCGGTGTCAAACTCAAGACGCTCTACGACATCATCATCAGCCAGCGCGCCCGTGACATGCTGGGGCATGATGGCGGCGGCGGCTCCCTGCAAAAAATCCTGAGGGAAAACAGCAAGACAGCCATGGCGCTGGCCCGCATGAATCGCTACGCCGATCGACTGATTCTGGTCAAGGCCAGCCCGGCAGTAACCACGCTCCGGGCGATCCGGGAGATGACGGCGCGGCTCTGTGACGCGACCGGCGGTAATGTAACCGTCTTCGTGGACTATCTACAAAAAGTCGCCATCCATCCTGAACGCGCTACCGATGAGGCAGAGAAAGTCACGATCGTCGTCGAAGGACTGAAGGATATCGCTCTGGCGCTGGACGTGCCGGTGTGGGCCATCGTTGCTGCCGATCGCGAAGGGCTGAAAAGCCCCCGCCTGCATCTCTACCATCTGCGGGGCAGCAGCGCCCTGGACTATGAATGTGATATTGCCATCATCATGAACAACAAATATCACATTCTGAGCAAAGATCACGTCACATTCAATCCCTACAAAGCCAAGCAGTACCGCGACTGGGTCGTATTTACCATTGAGAAAAACCGCGCCGGACGTGCCATGATGGATATGGAATTCCAACTCCATGCACCCTATTTCGCATTTGATCCGCGTGGACAGCGTGTCCAGCAGCAACTGATTGATGACAAGTTGATCGAGTCGTAACCCGATGCAATTACCCAATAAATCCCGCTATCCCACACACTACTGTGGGATAGTTTGTATATTGGGGGCAAATATGGCGGGAATCGCAACCCCCGTGATGTTCCCGTGTATATCATGGTAGCAACCTGTCCCGGTCAGCGGCGCATAGAATGTTATGGTTACTCCTGGCAAATGGCGGATTGGACAGCATGTCCCAACACTCTCAAGTTGAAGTTCAAACTCCACCCCACCCTGCGGCTTCCAGCAACACGCTGTGGCGGCGTATAGCCGCGCTGGCCGTCGCAATCATTGTCACGGGCGTGATCCTCTTCTTTTCCAATCGCATTGAAGAACTTAAAGGACTGGGGTATCTCGGCGCATTTCTGATCATGCTGGTGGGCAATGCGACCGTGATTCTGCCGGTCCCCGGCGTGATTTTCGTGATAGCCATGGGGAGCACGCTCAACCCCTGGCTGGTTGGCCTGTGCGCCGGGCCAGGAGCCGCGCTGGGCGAACTGACGGGTTACCTGGCAGGCTACGGTGGCGCCGCTCCACTGGAGCATATGGCCATTTACCAGCGTTTTGATCGCTGGATGGACCGCTTCGGCCCCTGGATCATTTTCATACTGGCCGCCATTCCCAATCCCGTATTTGACATGGCCGGGCTGCTGGCCGGTGCATCACATATGCCCTGGTGGCAGTTCCTGATCGCAGCCTGGCTGGGCAAGACGCTGCAGGGTATTTTCCTCGCCTGGGCAGGCGCGCTATCATTGGAGTGGGTCACCCAGCTCTTCGCCTGAGGGCAGCTACGTTGAGCAAACAGATACTCTTGAAAGAAATCCGGGATGCACGTGCACATCTTCTGGCGGCTATCAAGGGCCTGTCAGAAGATGAAATACGGCAGCCCGGAGTCGCGGGCTACTGGTCAGTGAAGGATATTCTGGCGCACCTGGTCGCATGGGAGGCAGAGCTGGTAACAGCGCTGAGCCGCAAACTTTCCCGGCGTTCTAAAGACGCCCCACGAATCGTATTGATCGATGACATAGATGAGTGGAACGCGGAGCAGTATCACCTGAATGCGCCGCGCCCGCTGTCCGTCATCCTGGAAGATTTTCATGGCGTGCACAAATATCTACTGCGTGCCGTCGAGGATTTAGATGAGCGCGTTCTTGAAACCCCCATGTATTTTGAGTGGATGGAAGGGGA